>JASJEC010000012.1 GCA_030064845.1 Kiloniellales bacterium | reverse complement strand
CTTCTTGTCGTCGTAGAGGCTGGAGTTCGGGAAGACCTGCATGCAGGCCCGGCCGTTCATCTCCTCGTTGACCCGCTTCTCGAGCAGCGAGGCGGCGATGCCCTTGGGGTGCTTGTCGGTGTTGGTGACGTGGCTGAACTTGATAACGATCTCGCCGTCGTCACAGGTCGCATAGGCGGGCGCGGACAACAGCAGAACTGCGCTCGCGGCACCCGCGAGCAGTGTTTTGGTGCGCATAGAAAGACCTCCCGTTAGGTTCGGCCGGTCCCGACGCGGGCGCGACGGTCCCCAGCATTCCGGTAGAGCCGATTTCGGCTTCGTGCCCCTGACACTACCCAAACTCCCCCGGAAGCGCCCCAAAAACCTTGAGGTAGATCAATATTCCTGCGCCAAGCATGCGGCACTGGGCGCTCAAGGCCGCTCCCACCTCTCGGGAAAGCCTTGATCCACGCCGCGATCACTTGGTCACGGGCCTCGAGGTAGAGGTGGCCGGTCTCGAAGAAAGGCGCTCTACGAGTCGGGCAGATACGGCGGCGAGCTGCCGCCGTAGCGCAGCAGTCCGGCCCCGTGCCTCCTTAGCCAGGCCTTCGACTTGGGCACGTCGGCGGTCAGCCGGTCGACCAGGCGCCAGAACTCGCGGCTGTGGTCCATGTGGACCAGATGGGCCACTTCGTGGGCGACCACGTAGTCGAGCACGGACTCGGGGGCGAGGATCAGGCGCCAGGAGAAATTGATGCGGCCGTCCCGGCTGCAGCTGCCCCAGCGGCTCTGGGTGTCGCGCAGGCTGACCCGTGCGATCCGGCGTCCGACTCGCCGGGACTTCTGCCGTGCGCGGTCGCCGAGTTCGGCGCGCGCCTCCTTCTTGAGGTAGTCGCCGACCCGGCGCGGCAGGTGCTCGGCCGAGCCGGCGACGCAGAGCGCCTCGGCCTCGCGCCAGACCGCGCCGCGCGCGGTCGGCCGATGCTCGATCCTATGCGGCCGGCCGAGCAGAGGGATCACCGCACCGTCGGCGAAGGGGACCCGTGGCGGGAGAGAGCCGAGCTGGTGCAGAATCCAGGTCGAGCGGCGGCGCGCGAAATCCAGTCCTTCGCGCAGCGGCACGCCCCTCGGCAATACGAGATGAAAGCGGCCCGAGGCCGGGTCGAGGCGCAGCGTGAGGCGCCGGGCCCGCGCGTGCCGCTTGACCGCTAGCGGCACCGGCTCTCCGTCCAACTCCAATATCTTGAGGTTCGAAGCCTCTTCGGCCATGGATATGGTATAAGCCGGGTCCGCGGCGGGAGCAACCTATCCCGCCGCCTCGCGCGCCAGCAGCGCCTCCTTGCGCTGCACGCCCCAGCGGTAGTTGCCGACCGCCCCGTCGCCGCGCACCACGCGGTGGCAGGGCACGATGAGCGCCACGGGATTGGTCGCGCAGGCCCGGCCGACCGCCCGGCGGGCGGCGGGATTGCCGATGGCCCGGGCAACCTCGGAGTAGCTGCGGGTCTCACCGGGCGGAATCGCGATCAGCTCCTGCCAGACCCGGCGCTGAAAGGCCGTGGCCTGGACGTCGAGCGGCAGGTCCAGGTGAGGAGTCTCGCCGTCGAGATAGGCGACCAGCAGCTCCAGGGCGGGGCCGATCGTCTCGCTGTCGCGGGTCAGCGCGTTCGCCGCCGGAAACTCCCGTTTCAGGTTCGCCACCAAGGTCTCGTCGTCCGCATCGAGGCTGACGAAGCAGATGCCCTTCTCGGTCGCGGCGACCAGCAGCCGGCCCAGCGGCGAATCGACGATGTCGTAGACGATCTCGGCGCCCCTCCCGCCCTTGGCGTAGGACGCCGGCGTCATGCCGAGCTGCCAGCGCGCGCCTTCGTAGACTCGGCTGGACGAGCCGTAGCCGGCTTCATAGGTCGCGCCCGCAATCGAGTCCCCGTGCCTGAGACCGCTGCGAAAACGCGCCGCCCTCCTGGCGTCGGCGTAGTCGCGCGGGCTGACGCCGGTGGCCTTCTTGAAGACCCGTTGCAGGTGCCAGGGGCTGGCCCCCAGTTCCTCGGCCAGCGCGGCCAGGGTCACGGGCTCGCCCACGCGTTCCTCGATCAGCTCGCACGCGCGCCGCACCAGGTCGAGCTGTCGCCCGGATTTCGCGTCCCTGTCGCTCCGCCGGGCCGTGGGGTTGCCGGTCATTCCGCCCTCGGGCATGATCTTTGCTCCTTCGATGATAGATCCTGTCCCATAAGGCCTCAAAGGCCGAAGGCTCTCTATCCGAAGCTTGCGCGGCCCCCGGCGGCATAAGGAGGGGCTGTCATAGAACGATCTTGTGGCGCTGTTAACTTACGCCCGTGGTGGTCCTTGAGGGCCGCCGAGGCCTATTCCTTGGGAGGACCAGACGATGAGAATGCGTGGATTGGGAGCGATCCTGGCCACCGCCGTGACCTTCGCGGCCGGGACGGCCTCGGCCCAGACAGAGATTCAATGGTGGCACGCCATGGGCGGCGCGCTGGGCGAGCGGGTCAACGAGATCGCCGAGAACTTCAACCAGTCACAAAGCGACTACAAGCTGGTGGCTTCGTTCAAGGGCAGCTATCCCGAGACCATGACCGCGGGCATCGCGGCTTTCCGCTCCGGTGAGCAGCCGCACATACTGCAGGTCTTCGAGGTCGGCACGGCCACCATGATGGGCGCCGAGGGCGCCATCAAACCGGTCTACGAGCTCATGGCCGAAGCCGGTGTTCCCTTCGATCCCAAATCCTATCTGGGAGCCGTCGCCGGCTACTACACGACCACCGACGGCAAGATGCTGTCGATGCCCTTCAACAGTTCCACACCGGTGCTCTACTACAACAAGGAGGCCTTCAAGAAGGCCGGGCTGGATCCCAGCAAGCCGCCCGAGACCTGGCCGGAGGTCGGCGAGTACGCCAAGAAGATCGTGGCCGCGGGCTATCCCTGCGGCTTCAGCACTGCGTGGCAGTCCTGGATCCATCTGGAGAACTTCAGCGCCTGGCACAACATCCCCTTCGGCACCAAGGAGAACGGCTTTGCCGGTGCCGATACGGAGTTCCGGTTCAACAGCCCGACCCACGTCAAGCACATCCAGCAGATGGCCGATTGGCAGAAGGACAAGATCTTCGTCTATGGCGGCCGGCGCAATCTCGGGAATGCCAAGTTCACCAGCGGCGAATGCGGCATGTACACGGAGTCCTCGGCCGGCTATGCCGGATTCAAGGCCGGCGCCAAGTTCGAGTTCGGCACCGCGAACCTGCCCTACTGGCCCGACGTCGCGGGCGCACCGCAAAACACGATCATCGGCGGTTCGAGCCTCTGGGTCATGGGCGGACACTCCGACGCGGACTACAAGGGCGTGGCCACCTTCTTCAATTTCCTCTCTCTGCCGGTGGTCCAAGCCTATTGGCACGCCAACACCGGCTACGTGCCGATCACGACGACGGCCTACGATCTGATGCAGAAGCTCAAGTTCTACGAAGACAACCCCGGACGCGACATCCCGATCCTACAAATGGGCTCCAAGGCGCCGACCGGGAACTCGAAGGGCCTGCGCTTCGGCAACTTCGTTCAGGTTCGCGGCATCATCTACGAAGAGCTGGAAGCCATCTGGGCCGGCCAGAAGACCGCCCAGCAAGGCCTGGACGATGCCGTTGCCCGCGGCAACGCCCAACTGCGTAAGTTCGAGAAAAGCGTGAACTAGCCTTGCGGCCGCCCCGCCCGCGAATCGGCGGGCGGGGCGGCTCTCACCTATCGAACCCGCCATGGAAAAGCGCGTCGTATTCGGGAAGTCGGCGCTTCCCTACCTGCTGGTGGCGCCGCAGATCGCGATCACCTTGATCTTTTTCATTTGGCCCGCATCGCAGGCGCTCTATCAGTCGGTGCTGCGCGAGGATGCCTTCGGCCTCAGCACGGAATTCGTTTGGTTCGAGAACTTCCGCGACTTGTTTCAAGACCCGACCTATCTCCAGTCCTTGCAGGTGACGGCGGTCTTCAGTTTCTCCGTGGCTTTCCTGGCAATGGTCTCCGCGCTCTATCTGGCCGTCCAAGCCGACCGGGTGATCCGCGGCGCGATGGCCTACAAGACCCTTCTGATCTGGCCTTATGCCGTGGCGCCGGCCGTGGCCGGCGTTCTCTGGCTGTTTCTCTTCAACCCCAACCTCGGCATCATCGTCTACCTGCTTAACCAAATGGGCTATGGCTGGAATCACGCCCTTAATGGCGAGCAAGCCCTCTTCCTCGTCATCGTTTCCGCGGCCTGGAAACAGATCTCCTACAACTTCCTTTTCTTCCTGGCCGGCCTGCAGGCGATTCCCAAGTCCCTGATCGAGGCGGCGGCGATCGATGGCGCCGGGCCGGCGCGGCGCTTCTGGACCATCGTCTTTCCGCTTCTGACGCCGACCACCTTCTTCCTGATCGTCATCAACGTCGTCTATGCCTTCTTCGATACCTTCGGGATCATTCACCAGGTCACCGAGGGTGGTCCGGCCGGGGCCACCAACATCCTGGTCTACAAGGTGTTCCACGATGGGTTTCTGGGTCTGGACCTGGGCGGCTCGGCCGCGCAGTCGGTGGTCCTGATGATCATCGTGATTGCGCTCACGATCGTGCAGTTCCGCTACATCGAGAGAAGAGTGCACTATTGATGGTCACGAACAGCAGTTGGATCACCTATCTGACCCACGCGGTGCTGCTCTTGGGCGTGGCGCTGGTCGCCTTTCCAATCTATGTCGCCTTCGTCGCCTCGACCCATGAGCTCGAGGCCCTTCTGGTCAGCCCCATGCCGCTGCTGCCGGGTGGCTCGCTGGTCAAGAACTACGACATCGCCATGACGCAAGGGGCCAAGGCGGTGGGCACCCCGGTCTGGGTCATGATGTTCAACAGCCTCGTCATGGCGCTCGGCATTACCACCGGCAAGATCCTGATTTCTTTGCTCGCGGCCTTCGCCATTGTCTACTTTCGCTTCCGCTTCCGACTGTTCTTCTTCTGGCTGATCTTCATCACTCTGATGCTGCCGGTCGAGGTGCGCATCCTGCCGACCTTCAAGGTGGTCGCCGACCTCGGGATGCTGAACAGCTATCCGGGCCTCATCATTCCCTTGATCGCCTCGGCCACGGCCACCTTCATGTTCCGTCAGGTCTTCCTCGCGGTTCCCGACGAGTTGGCCGAAGCGGCACGGATCGACGGTGCCGGCCCGCTGCGCTTCTTCTGGGACATCCTGATCCCCTTGTCGCGCACCAACATCGCGGCCCTTTTCGTGATCCTGTTCATCTACGGCTGGGTCCAATACCTCTGGCCCTTGCTGATCACGACCGATGAGGGGCTCTATACCATCCTGATCGGCATCAACCGCATGCTGGCCGTCGGCGATGCCCAGGCCGAGTGGCAGATCATCATGGCGACCACCATGTTGGCGATGTTGCCGCCGGTCATGGTCGTCATCTTCATGCAGAGGCTGTTCGTGAAGGGCCTGGTGGAAACCGAGAAATGACCGAGCTGGATCAGCGCGCGGCAAGAGGTGGATGATGGCAGGGGTCGCGCTTGCCGGCGTCCGAAAGGTCTACCCCAACGGCTTCAAGGCGATTCACGGCGTCGATATCGACATCGCGGACGGCGAGTTCGTCGTGCTGGTCGGCCCGTCGGGCTGCGGAAAGTCGACCCTGCTCAGGATGATCGCCGGGTTGGAGAGCATTTCAGAAGGAACGATCTCCATCGACGGCCGGATCGTGAACCAGCTCGAACCGGCGGAGCGCGACATCGCCATGGTGTTCCAGAACTACGCGCTCTATCCCCACATGTCGGTCTTCGACAACATGGCCTACGGCCTCAAGATCCGGCGCCTGCCCAGAGGCGAGATCGAGCAGCGGGTCAAGAAGGCGGCGCAGATCCTCGAGCTGACCGAGGACCTGCTCCAGCGCAAACCGCGCCAGCTCTCCGGCGGGCAGCGCCAAAGGGTGGCCATGGGGCGCGCGCTTGTGCGCGAGCCGAGCGCCTTCCTGTTCGACGAGCCGCTGTCCAACCTCGACGCCAAGCTGCGCGTCCAGATGCGTATCGAGATCAAGCGGCTGCAGGCCGACCTGGGGATCACCAGCGTCTACGTTACCCACGACCAGGTCGAGGCCATGACCCTGGGCCACCGCCTGCTGGTACTCAACGAGGGGCGGGTGGAGCAGTTGGGCAGCCCCATGGAGCTCTATAAGCGGCCGGCCTCGACCTTCGTTGCGGGCTTTATCGGCTCGCCCGCCATGAACCTGATGGCCGCCCGCATAGCGGACGACGGGACGGCCGTAGAGCTGCCCGGAGGCGACCGCCTACCCCTGGCCGCTCCGGCACGGCTCAAGGGGCGCGAGATCACCCTCGGCATTCGCCCCGAGCATTTTTTTCTGACCGAGGAGGACCGCGGTCTGGCTCGTCTGAAGGCCGACGTGGTCGAGCAGCTGGGCGCCGATACCCTGGTTCACGGCCACTTCGGCACCGATCGGAAGACGCTGACCGCGCGCTTCGACGGGCTTTTTTCCGCCAAACCCGGGGACCTTTTGCCGCTCTCCGTCGAGCCCGCGCGCCTGCACATCTTCGATCCCGGCTCGGGCCAGCGGCTCGAGGTTTAGAGCCGATCGTGTCTTGACGGAAACGCTTCGCGGTTCCGGTCCGTGCTCCATTAACTGCCCGCCTGCCCGCCCAGGTACCGGCGCAGCCCGGCGGCGATCTCGTCGGCCTGCGCGGTATGGCCGAAATGGCTCAGGTAGGCGCCGTCCGGCCCCATCAGATAGATCAGGGACGTGTGGTCCATCAGGTAGTCGCCGCCGCCGTCGTCGTAGCGGGTATAGTAGACCCGGTAGGCCTTGGCGGCGCCCGCGACCTGTTCGGCCGTGCCGGTCAGGGCCACGAGGTCCTCGTGGAAGCTCGACGCGTAGGCCGCCATGGTCTCGACCGTGTCGCGCTCCGGATCGACGGTGATGAAGATCGGCGCGACTTTCACCGCAGCCTCCGGGTCGGTCTCGGCCAGCAGATCGAGGCCCTGCGTCATGGAGAGGAGCGACGTCGGGCAGATGTCCGGGCAATAGGTGTAGCCGAAGTAGATCAGCATGAAGCGGCCGCGAAAATCGGCCGCGCTGCGCGGCTGGCCGTTCTGGTCGACCAGTTCGAAGGGCCCGCCGACCAGCGCCGTGCCCTGGCTGCTGGTCGGCCCGGTGACGGCAACCGCCGGACCGCCCCGCTGCGACCAGAGCCAGCCGCCGACGCCGGCGGCCAGGACGCTCAGTCCGAGAAAGAAAACGATAAGGGCACGGGCGAGCGCGGACTGCGGCATCGGGCGGCTCCGAGGGGGGAAAACTTTTCTACGCCGGGGATATAGGCCCAGTGAGGCGGCCCCGCCAGTGCGCCGACCGCTTCTTTCGCGGCTGCGCGAGAACGTGATCGACGCCTAGAGCAGATCCGGGTTTGTCGGGTCTGCTCTAGCGGGGCAGCGCCCGGCGCAGGTCGTCGGCCTTGGGGTTGGCCACCTTGCCGTGGAGGATGATGTCGCTCGGCGTCACCTCCTGGCCATAGAACTGCTGGTTCAGGGAGTCGCGCGGAACGATAAAGGCGCCTTCCAGGGCGCCGCCGCCGAACAGCCCGACCGCCGTGGAGAAGGCGTAGACGTCGAGGCCCAGGTTGCTCGTGGTCGAGGTCTCGATGCCACCGCCGACCACGCCAACGGCGACGCTGGCGTCAGCGCCGAGCTTGAATTTCTCGTTCAGGAGGCCGCGCACCGCCTCCTCGTTCATCACGGTGAGGACGATCTGCGACAGCTGGCCGCCGATCTGCAGGCCCACGCTGCCCGACGCCAAGGTAAAGAAAGCCGGCTGTCCCCAGGCGCCGGTCTGGTCCTTGGCGAGCAGCACACCGGTGCCGCCCTCGCCGCCCAGGATGAACCCGCCCTTGAACACGTCGGGGAAGATCAGCACGCCGCTGGCTTCCTTCAGATAGAGCGGGAGCTCTTGTTCCAGGTTTGGGTTCTCCAGCAGATCCTCGAGCGTCCAACGCGACTTGTAGATGAGCTGCTCGGCCTGCTCCTCGGCCGACGCCGTGAAGCATCCGGTAAGGCCGGTCGTGACCGCCAGGAGCGCGGCGCAGAGCCGGCGTCGCGACGGCCGCGCCAGACCGCCCGGACTAGTCGCCTGCTGTGGTTCCACAATCATCGCGCGATCATAGTCCCGTCGGCGGTGTTGATCCATGACGAACTTGCGGCTGCCGTCACGGCGCGGACGCCACTTGGTTGACCCGGACGACGCGCCAGGACTCCGCTTCATCCCCGGCACCGCTCCAGCTCGGTCCCGCGATGTGATCCAGGCGGGTCAGCGAGCAGTTGTCGATGCTCAGCGCGAGCGCCGACTCCGGCTCGAGGCCGAGGGCCTGAGCCAGGGCGGCGCGGATCGTGCCGCCGTGCGCGACCGCGACGATGTCCCGGCCCCTGTGCGAGGCGTTGAGGCGCTCAACCGCCAGCGACACCCGCTCAGCCAGCTGGGCGAAGGACTCGCCGCCCGGCGGCGCCATGGTCGCCGGCATGAGCCAGAAACGGTGCCACGCGCCGTCGCGCCGATCGGCCAGCTCCTGGTGGGTCAGCCCCTGCCAATCGCCGAAGTGCTGCTCCATCAGCTCGGCCTCGACCAGCGGCTCGACCCGGGCGCGCCGCTCTTCCTCCCAGTGCGCACGAATCGCCGACGCGGTCTGGCGCGTGCGCTGCAGCGGCGTTTCCAGCCAGACCGCTTCCTCGGGCATCCAGGCGGCGAGCTGGCGGAACACCGCGGTGTCACCGCAATCGGCGGGCAGGTCTCTCTGGCCGTAGATCCGCCCACCGGAGTCGACCGGCGCGTGACGAATCCACCACCACCGCGTTGTCGCCGTCACAGCGACCCCGCCACGACGAGAAGCACCGTGATCTCCGCCATCTGCTGCACCGCTCCCAAGACATCCCCCGTATAGCCGCCGATCATGCGCCGCGCCAGCCAGACTATCGCGCCCGCGGCGGCCGCTGCGAGCAGCAGCGCGAGCAACGCGTCGGACAGGCCGAGGGCGAGGAGCGCGAGGAGCCCGCCGAGCGCGAGCGCGATACCGGCGTCGCGCGGCGAGGGATCGCCAGCGTCCGCCGCCAGACCCTCGGTCGAGGCCGTCGGCGTGAAGGCCATGACCGGCGCCAAGAGCGCGCGGGAAACGGCGTGGGCAGCGACCAACGCCGCCAACCCCGACCCGCCGGCGGCGGCGAGCGCAGCCGCCCGCAGCAGGATCGAGAGGAAGAGGCTGGCCGCGCCGAAGGTGCCGAGCCGGGAGTCGCGCATGATCGCGCGCTTGGCTTCGGCGTCCCGCCCGCCGCCGAAGCCGTCGGCGACGTCGGCCAGACCGTCCTCGTGCAAGGCGCCGGTCGCCAGCATGGTGACGGCGACCGCGAGCAGTCCGGCCACCAGAGGAGGCAGACCGAAATCCAGGGCGAGACCGTAAGCGAGGCCGCCCGCGAGACCGACCAGCAGGCCGACCAGGGGCGCCAGGCGCATTGCGCGGCCGATCGCCGTCGGTTGCAGATCTCCCGTCACCCTGACCGGGAGCCGGGTCAGAAAAACGGTCGCGACCTTGAGGTCCCGAATGGCGTCGTCGAACCAGGGGCTTGCCATGACGAGCGTTACGCTAGGGAGTGAATGGGGCTGGCCACCGGCCCAGGGTTATAGGACAGTTGCCCCGAGGCGCAAGAGAACAAGAACCCGAGGGGCGGGAAAAAGCCATGACCGATCAGAAGCTTGCGGCGAACTTCGACGAGATTCGCGACCTGCTGGGCCGCCTGCCCGAGCGCGACGAGACGGCCGAGGCAGCGGTCGAGGCGCGCCAGGCGGAGCTGACCAAGCCGCCGGGCTCGCTCGGCCGGCTGGAGACCCTGGTGATCTGGCTGGCGGCCTGGCAGCGGCGGGTCGAGCCTCGGGTCGAGCGCCCGCATACGGCGGTCTTCGCCGGGAACCACGGGGTGGCGGACCGCGGCGTCTCGGCCTATCCAGCCGCGGTGACCGAACAGATGGTCAAGAACTTCATCGACGGCGGCGCCGCGGTCAACCAGCTCTGCGCCCTGGTCGACGGCGACCTGCGGGTCTACGAGATGGCGCTCCACGAGCCGACGCGCGACTTCGCGGCGGAGCCGGCGATGAGCGAGGAAGACTGCGTCACGGCCATGTGCTACGGCATGATGGCGGTCGAACCGGGCCTCGACATCCTCGCGGTCGGCGAGATGGGCATTGCCAACACGACCAGCGCGGCGGCGATCTGTCACGCGCTCTACGGCGGCGCGGCCGCAGATTGGGTCGGGCGCGGCACGGGGATCGACGATGCGCGGCTGCAGAGAAAGATCGCCACGGTCGAGCAGGCGGTCGCCCTGCACGCCGCCGGCGCCGATCAGCCCTTCGAGGTGCTCCGCTGCCTGGGCGGCCGGGAGATCGCCGCGATCAGCGGGGCGATTATCGCCGCGCGCATGGCCGGGATCCCGGTCCTGATCGATGGCTTCGCCGCGACCGCGGCCGCGGCCGTGCTGCACGCCGCGGCCGGCCACGCCCTGGACCACTGCCAGGTCGCCCACCTGTCGGCCGAACCGGGACACCGGGGCCTGGTCGAGAAGATTGGCAAGCGCGCCATCCTGGACCTCGACATGCGGCTGGGCGAGGCCACCGGCGCGACTCTGGCCATCCTGATCCTGAAGGCCGCGGTCGCCTGCCACAACGGCATGGCGACCTTCGCGGAGGCCGGCGTGAGCGGGCCGTCCGGCCCGAGCTGAAGCCGAAGCGCGCCCTAGCCGGAGGGCTCAGGCAGCGGCCGGCCCGGCCAGCAGCTGGTCGACCATGAAGCCCTGGAAGGCGTGAATATTGAGGGCGCGGCCGAACTCGATCGCCGCCTCGTTGTCGCAGCGGTTCATGATCATGCGCTCGGGCGATTGACGCTTGACCGCCTCCCGCAGCTTCGCCAGCCGATGACTTTCTTCCTCGCTGATCATGCTGTCTTCCCATTTCAGCTTGACCAGATCGAAGCCCATGCTCTCGCGGTCGATGTAGGGCAGGGTCAGGCGGGTCACCCCTTCCAGGCAGAGCTTGTAGCCGCGCCCCTTCAAGAGCTCACGCGCGAAGAGGAAGCTCTCGAAGTCCGCCATCACGTCGAAGAGCTGAAGTTCGATGATCAGGGATTGGCGGCGGGAGTCGCCGAGCTGGGAGTCGAAGTCGAGAAATTCCGGTTGGGTCAGGGTCTTGATGTTGAGGTTGACGCTGATCAGGTTCGAGAGCGTCGCGTCGTCGTTCTTGGCCAGGGCCCGGAGGACGCAGCGGTCAATGTAGAGCGTCAGCTCGTTGAACAGCCATCGGCTCGCGGTCAGATCGCAGCTGGGCAGGAGGGTCGTCCGCAGGTCGTCGATCGAAACGAAGACCTCGTGATAAAGGACCTTTGGCGGCGCATTCCTTGCCAGCGCGCAGACCGGCTGGCGCCGCATCTTGGTCGAGAGGTCGGCCTGATCGATCGCTTCGATGACCAGCGCGAGGCTCTTGGGATCGAGCGGCACGAGCGCCTTTTTCGGCTCTTCGGGCGGCTTGGGCGCGCCCTCACCGGACTTGAGCGACTCTTCGTGCCCCTTGCGGCCCTCGACGGCCTTGCTCGCCATCGACAGAAAGCTCGGGTAGTCGCGTTCGATGTCGAACCAGGTGCAGAACTCGGCGCCGGCGCTCTCGTGACCGGCCAGCAGCGGGTCGTCGCTGAAGAGGTAGCGCAGGCGCAGTATGCAGTCGTCGATCTCCGAGACCTTTGCGCCCTGGAGCACCACCACGAGGTCTCCGTTGTAGATGCGGAACAGGGCGCCGTTAAAGGTCTTGATCAGGGCCTCGAAGGTCGTGGCGGCGACCCTGAGATGGTGTGTCTGGCGATTGTGCTTCTGGAGCCGGGAAATGTGGATGTAGACAGCGCGGCGCCCTTCGCGGAAGCGCGCGAGGCGTTCCGCGTAATCGAGAAGGACTTCTTCCTCAGAAGACGGTACGTTCGCGAACTGGGAAAGCATTGTTAACGTTCTGGGAAACGCTGCCGGGCATCAATTGGTCCTTTAATGCTAGTTTGTTTGTCTTGCTCAAGGGTTAAGTGTCTATGAAGGGATTGATTTCCATCGTGTTGCGTCACATCCTGCGGTTCCCATGACGGTTACGGCCGCATCCCAGCCGCGGAGCGGCGCGCGGCGCGCGGCCCGAACACCCGACGGGTCCAGGATCTACGCCATCGGCGATATCCACGGCCGATCGGATCTCCTGCGCGCCCTGCACCAAAAGATTCTCGCCGACGCCGACGCGTCGAGAGCGACACGCCGGCTGGTCGTCTATCTCGGCGACTACATCGACCGGGGCTCGGATTCACGCGGCGTGATCGATCTCCTGATCGAAGGGCCGCCACCCGGTTTCGCCGCGGTCTACCTGATCGGCAACCACGAGGAGTTTCTGCTCCGCTCCCTGGAGGACGAGTCGGCGATCCGGCCGTGGCTGATGAACGGCGGCCAGGAAACCTGCCTCAGCTACGGCATCGATCTCCGGTGGGGCCGGCTCCAAGAGCAGCTCACGGCGGAGATTCCTGCGGCGCACCGGAGCTTCTTCGAGAGGCTCAGCTACAGCCATTCGGAGGGCGACTACTTCTTCGCGCACGCGGGCATCCGGCCGGGCGTGCCGCTCGACGAACAGCAGCCGCAGGACCTGCTCTGGATCCGCGAGCCCTTCCTGAGCAGCGAGGCCGACCACGGCAAGGTCGTGGTGCACGGCCATACCCCGACCGGCGCCCCGGTTCTAAGGCACAACCGCATCGGCGTCGACACGGGCGCCTGCTACGGCGGCGCCTTGACCGCGCTCGCGCTCGAAGAGGACCGCCGGGCCGTCCTCCAGGTCTGAAACAGTCCGCGCTAAACTTAGGATGTAGAGCGGCTTCACATATTTAGTTGGCAACCACGAAGTGGTTCCATCTAAACATGATCCGCTCTAGGGCCTGTTGACACTCACGGCGCGCTCCTGGCGGGAGCGAATTTGCGCCGGGGCCAGGAGCGGGAGGCGCCGTGGGGTGGGGCCCCACAAGACCTTCCGCGACGCCGCCCCGGCGCAAACGCGCCCCGTCCCGAAGGGATCCGGCGAAATCGGCCCGCTGCCGCGTTGCTCCCAGAGACTGAGACTGGGGTCGAATATGCTCGGCATGTCCTTCCTCCTCGCGCCTAACAGCAGGCCGATTTCACTCGGACCAGGAGCGCGACGTGAGTGTCAACAGGCCCTAGCGCTCAGGTGTCTCGGGACGCCGTTTCGGCGCGCAGCTCCCACCAGCTCACCAGGCACTGATAGACGCCGGGCTCGGCCACGCCGTCGAGCAGGAACTCGGCCCGGATCTTGGTCCGCGCGATAAGCCGCGGCACTTCCCACTGGTTGGCCAAATCCTGTTCCATCCAGTCGCAGGGGTGGAGGCTCTGATAGCGCACGAAGGTGGCAATCGACGCGGCAACGGTGAGGGCGACGATGAGCAAGGCGTATCGCATGTCCGTCATCTCCGCGGTGTCGGCCGAACACCGGCTTTCGGCATTGCGGCAGGCGGGCTCACACGACGCAGGTTCCGATAAAACGTCACGGCCTTCAAGACCTCTAGAGCAGATCCGGGTTTGACGGAATTGCCAGAGGCGATCCACCAAACCCGGTGAATCCGCCTTAACAAATTGATGTCGAGCGGATCCGGCCAGCTTCGCACGCACCGGGTGCCGGCCCTAACGCGGATCGAGATGCCGGCTCAGGCGTTCTGCGGCGACCAGGCCGAAACTGAGGCTGAGTGCCTTGCGCCGCGCCGCGTTGAGTCTGCGCTCGGGCGCCTCGCGCAGGATCGCCGCCTCGTAGCCGTCGGCGACCATGAGGCCACAATCGCCGGGCAGTACCTCCCGTGGAAACCCTGTGGGCACCGCGAAGTAGAAGCGGTCGCAGTAGGCCAGGTATTCCGGCCACTTCCTGTCGCCGCGGAAGTCCTCAACGCTGGTCTTGATCTCGACGATGGTCGTCCGGCCGGCCCGATCGAAGCCGATCAGGTCCACCCGGCGCCCAGAACCCAGGGTGAACTCGGTCAGGGTCACTACGCCGAGATCGGATAGGGTACGCGCGACACCGCGCGCCAAGGCGAGCGCGGTGCTTCGCCCGGTCAAGGTGGTCTCGCGCGGCTCGCCTTGTTGCCCTGTAGTCATCTCGGTCTCGACACGCGGGTTCCCGAGCGAAAATCATAGGATGATTCGCGGCCCCGCGGGTATCCCGAGATCGAAGTGCCGGCAGCCGGCGCGCGGTCCTCAGATCTGCAGAAAGCCCAGCAGCTCGGTTCCGGCCCGCCCGAGGGTCTCGGCGTGGTCGACCAGGTAGAGCGCGCCAAGCAACATCACCAGGGCCCAGGGTATCCATCCCCCGGTCTTCGCTCTCCGCTTTCCCGGCTCTGCCCTTCGGATCAGGTTCCTGTGCTCCCGGCCCATGAAGAGCGCCGCGTAGTAGCGGGCGCCGCCCAGCGAGAAGCTTCGGCGAAAGTCGATCGCATGCCGCCGGATCCGCCTGAGATCGAGCATGACCTCGAGCGCGCGCAGCTGGTCCGCGTCGAAGGATCGTGCCACGCTCGGGTCGACCCGGCTGAGGCAGGCCTCGAGCGCGCTCTCTGCTCTGAGGCGGTCGCCGCCTCCGGTATCCTGCGTGCCTTGCCATGCAACGTCGCTCGCCATGGCGGCTCCCGCCGCCGCGGCCGTCCGCTTGATGCGGTCTTCGGTCAGCCTTCCTGGCATGCCGTCCCCCTGTTCCCCGTCAACGCGCCCCGTTACTCCGGGCGTCGGGCGCTATTTTAGCGCGCGGGCGGAAGGAGACAAGAAATACTCTGTTAATTCAATCTGTTAATGATATCTCCGCGGCGGCGCTGAGAAGGCACCTGTGCGAGGTCCTCGGCGATGCGCTCCAGATCGAGCGCCAACTGCCGCAGTTCGTCGTTGGCGGCCGCGTCGTCGGTCTCCAGGGAACGGACAAAGCTCGCCGCCAGGGCGACGTCCCTGGCGGTCTGGCCGCGGTTCCGACCGCCGCGTCTGGTCCGGGTCACGATCTTTCCCCAGATACTCAAGCCTGAGCTCCTCTTGCAGTGGCGAGACCGCGTGGAATCGCGGGCGCACAGTCCCCTCGGCTCCGACGACAGGGACTCCAGGTTCCAGACGCTAGTGCCAAAATCTTTACAGTGTATTAACCTTGACGTTGAGCAGCCCAAGCCGAACGGTCGGGCGCTCGCCACGTTCTCGGAGGCCGAAAGCTCGCCATGACCTGGCCCCTCGTATCTGTCGAGACCGACCCGGCCCGGCCCGCGCACGACACGACCCCCGGGGCGCGCTAGCATGTTCTCGAAGGCGGAGAAGCAGGAGCTCGACTGGGTGGCGCAGATCGAATCCCTGCGCCGGACGGTCGAAGAAGGCCGAGGCCTCTCGGTCATCGGCGCCCAGGACTTCGTGGTCGGCGACATAGATACCCCGGGCACGCTCCAGGTCTTCGGCCGGGTCAAGGGCGACATTCGAGGGCATACCGTGGTGGTCGAGCCTGGCAGTCAAGTGGAGGGCGGCATCACGGCGCAGCGCACCTTGATCTGCGGCCAGGTGACCGGCCAGATCTGCGCCACGGAAGTCGGCATCGAGGGCACGGCCGTGGTCGTCGGCAGCATTATCCATCATCATCTGGCAATCGAACCGGGCGCACTGCTGGAAGGGCGCCGTCCCTGGCGCCCACGCGCCGACTTTGACTGAACCGCAAGAAACTCGAGAAGGAGGCAGGCAAGATGTTTTCGAAGAGCGGCGACAAACCGAAGGCGGCGCCCGCGCCGTCGGCTCCGACCCTGAACCGCAGCACCTCGAGCGCCGCGGTATCGCGGATCAGTGGGGACATGCAGGTGGTCGGCGATGTCCTGGGCAGCGGCGACCTCGAGATCGACGGCAGCGTCAAGGGCGACGTCAAGAGCCGGGGCGTGACGATCAACCCAGGCGGCACGGTGACCGGGGACGTCGAGGCCGAGGTCGTCCGCGTTCAGGGTTCGTTGACGGGGCGGATCAGGGCGGAGTCGATCACGGTGTCGGCAACGGCAAGGATCAAGGGTGAACTGGCCTCGCGGAACCTCGCCATCGAGTCGGGTGCGGTCTTCGAGGGCCAGGTGCGGCAACTGGGCGAAGACAAACCCCAGAGCGGCGCCATGACCAGCAAGATGGAAACAAAGCCGAAGACGGGAGAAGCGACGAATGTGCCCAAGATGGCTGCGGCGGCGGGCCAGGGCGCCGGAAGCCCCGGCAAGGTGTCACCGACCTAGAGCGGATCATGTTTTGCCGGAAACGCTTCGCGGTTCCGGCAAAACATGTGAATCCGCCCGATATCAACTTGATAAAGCAGATTCACCGGCTTCGATGGATCGCCTGCGGCGATCCAGCCAAACCCGGATCTGCTCTAGTGGCCCGGCCGCGTCCGGTCCGGCGCTCGGGGCAGCGCTGGGGCCCGGGGCCTCGCCCGGCCCGCGCGCGTTGCTTGCGCGCCTGGCCGCCGGTCTGATCCTGCTTCTCGCCGCGCCGCCGGCCGGCGCGGAGGCCCCCGATTACCCGAAGCTGCGGGAGGAGATGGTCCGCCGGGTCGAGTTGGTGGCGCGAATCACCGGCAGCAACATCGGTATCTCGGAACTCGACAGTCGGGTGCTCGATGCCATGCGCAGCGTGCCCCGTCATCTCTTCGTTCCGGCACCGTTGCGCGGCCTGGCCTACAACAGCCATCCCTTGCCTCTGGGCCACGATCAGAACCTGGCGTCGCCCTATCTTGTCGCCCTGATGACCCACCTGGCGGAACTGAAGCGCGGCGACGTGGTCTACGAGACCGGCACCGGCGCCGGCTATCACGCGGCCGTCTTGTCGAAGCTGGTGGCACGGGTCTACAGCGTGGAGGTCGTCGAGCCCCTGGCCCGGCAGGCCGCGGACAACCTCAGCGCCTTGAAGGTGGCGAACGCCCACACCCGCCACGGCGACGGCTACTACGGCTGGGAGGCCAAGGGGCCGTTCGACGCGATCATCATCAAGGAAGCCGTGGACCACCTGCCGGTGCCCCTGGTCAATCAGTTGAAGCCGGGCGGCCGGATGGTCGTCCCGCTCAGCAACGGTGGCGAGGGCCAGTACCTGACCGTGGTGCGCAAGCGGTTCGACGGCAGCTTGAGCCGGACCCGCGTTCTGCCGGTCATCTTCTCGCCGCTCCAGGGCGGCGAGCGAACCTGAGCCCGCGCCGCCGGCTCAGCCCGTCTCGGGCCGGTCGTCCGGCCCTTCGTCGCCCGCGGCCGCCTCCTCCGGAAGGTGGTGACGCTGCATCAGCGGGGCCTGGCAGACCGCGAAAACCATGGTCAGCGCGAGGATGCCGAAGACCTTGAAGGTCACCCAGAAGTCCGTGCTCTGAGTCCGCCAGACCGCCTCGTTGAGCGCGGCCATGGCCAGAAAGAAGCAGGCGAAGCGGAAGGTCAGCTTGCGCCAACCGTCCTGATCCATCGGCCAGGCATGGCCCATGAGCGGGCTCAGCAGCGGCCTGCCGAAGGCCAGACCCCCGAACAGCACCACGGCGAACAGCAGTTGAACGATGGTCGGCTTCATCTTCACGAAGCGCGGGTCGTCGAGCCAGAGGGTCAAGCCGCCGAAAACGCAGACCACGACCGCCGTGACCAGGGGCATGACGGGAACCCGCCGCTCGATCGCGAGGGAGAGCAGCACGCCGAGCACGGTGGCCACGACCAGGACAGCGGTGGCGGGCATCAGGCCCCAGCCGAGATACCCGGCGAAGAAGGCCGCCAGGGGGCCGTAGTCGACCGTGGGCCGCAGCCACTTCGGGGCGTCGGTGCTCGCGTTGGCCATGAAGCGCAGTCCTGGATTGTTCCGTCGGGCTGCACTAGGTAGCAGACTCGAGAGCGGATCGAAATGTCGTGTCGGAAGCCTCGATGAATTCCCGATTGCGAAACGGCGCGGGTCCCGCCGGCTTGCGCGCCCTGGCCGCCGCCCTGGCGCTGGCGCTCGGCGGCTGCGCACTGGCCGGGCCGGGGCCGGTGACCGGCCCGGCGCCCCAGGGGCCGGCCGACGAGCAGCAGTCGGCGGCGCGGGACTACGAGGCGGAGACCTGGATCGAGGGCCTCGAGGTTCCCTGGTCCTTGATCTTCCTGCCGGACGGCCGCGCGCTGGTCAGCGAACGCCCGGGACGCATCCGCCTGATCCGGCGGAACGGCGTGCTGGCCGAGACACCCTACGCGACGCTCGACTCGGCGGAGGGGGCGAGCGGCAGCCTGGCCGGCGGTCTGATCACGCTCTTCATCAGCGGCGAAGGGGGGCTCATGGGGCTGGCCGCCCACCCCGACTTCCCGGAACGGCCCTTCATCTACGCCATGCACACCTACGAAACGCCTGACGGCAAGGTCGCGAACCGCGTGGTCCGGCTGCGCGACCGGGGCGACAGCGGCGACTTCGACCGGGTCATTCTCGACGGCATCCCCGGCTGGGTGTTCCACAACGGCGGCCGGATCGGCTTCGGGCCCGACGGCATGCTCTACATCGCCACCGGCGAGGTCTTCGAGAACGAGCAGGCCCAGGACGGCGCCTCTCTGGCCGGCAAGATTCTCAGACTGACGCCGGACGGGGCGGTGCCCCCGGACAACCCCTTTCCAGGCTCGCCGGTCTATTCCCTCGGCCACCGCAACCCCCAGGGCCTGGCCTGGCATCCGGTCAGCGGGACGCTCTTCGCTTCCGATCACGGCCCGTCCGGCGAATTCGGGCTGGGCGCCCACGACGAGATCAACGTCATCCGACCCGGCGGCAACTACGGCTGGCCCCGCGCCGTCGGTGCGCCGGGACTGGCGGGACTGGCCGACCCGCTGGTCGCCTGGACCGAGGAAACCACGCCGCCGGGCGGTCTGGCATTCCACGACCGGGCGCTGTTCCTGGCGGTTCTGGGCGAGGGCGCGCTGATCAGGATCACGCTCGACGAGAGCGCGGGACGCTACCGCGCGGTCCGGATCGAACGCCTCTTCGGCGCCGGCGTCCCCGGCGCCTCCCCCGGCCGGCTTCGCGACGTGGTCTCCGGGCCCGATGGCAAGCTCTACATCCTGACCTCGAACCGCGACGGCCGGGCCAACCCCGAGCCGGGCGACGACAAGATCATTCGGCTGATCGGAAAGCGATAGTTCCGGAAAGGCGCCGCTTCGTCAGAGGGCCTCGCCGGGCGCGCTCCAGTCGACCTCCTGTTCCGGCTTGGCGACCCGGTGCGTGGGCAAAGTGACGGTGACCGTCGTTCCGCGGCCCACTGCGCTCTCGATTTCGAGCGTGCCGCCGTGGGCCTCGGTGAGCGACTTGGCCAGCGGCAGGCCGAGCCCGGTGCCCTGATGGCGCCGCGACAGGCTGCTGTCGACCTGAACGAAGGGCGTGAGCGCCCGGGGAATATCCTCGGCGGTCATGCCGATGCCGCTATCGCGGATCTGGAAATGGCAGCCGGTCGGCGCGTCGTGCCAGACCCGCGCGACGATCTCGCCGCCCGGCGGCGTGAACTTGATGGCGTTGGTCAGAAGGTTGGACAGGATCTGCTTCATCTTGCAGGCGTCCGCGACCAGAGGCGGCAGGTCGTCCGGCACCTCGGTCCTGAGTTCCGCGCCCGAATTTTCCGCCCGCAGCCGGACCAGCGAGACGACCGCATTCATCAGCTCGCTGGGATCGATCAGAGATTCCTGCAGCTCCTCCCGGCCCGACTCGATCTTCGATACGTCCAGGATGTCGCTGATCATCTCCAGCAGGTGAAGGCCCGACTGGTGGATGTCCTTGGCGAAGATCTTGCGCTGCTTGGCCCATTCGATCCGCGGGCTGTCGCGTTGCAGCAGTTCGGAAAAGCCGATGATCGCGTTGAGTGGCGTGCGCAGCTCGTGGCTCATGTTGGCGAGGAACTCGCTCTTGGCGCGGTTGGCGATCTCGGCGTCCTCCTTCGCAGCGCGCAGGTCCGTTTCGAAGCTCTTCTGACGGGTCACGTCGACCATGATGCCGCGCGCCGTTCCGGGCCCGCCGTCGAGCGGGAGGGTTAGGATGTCGCGGATCCACCTCACGTCGCCGTCGGCCGCGATCATGCGGTACTCGATCTCGTGCGCGCCGCCCGTGGTCGCGGCGGCGGCGTAGAGCCCCGCCACCCGCTCCCGGTCTTCCGGATGGAGACGGTTGCGCCAGAACGCCTGATCCGAGACCCACTGCTCGGCGGGATAGCCGAGCAGGCGCTCCGCCTGCTGGCTGACGAAGCCGAAGCGGAGAGCCGCAATATCGCCCTCCCAGACGATTCCCTCGAGGCTGTTGATCAGGTGTGTCTTGCTGGTCTCGCTCTGCTCCAGCTCCGCGGTCCTCTGCTTGACCATCCGATGGACCCGCGCGTTCTGGTTCAACAGGAAGCCGAGCACGGCCGCAATCAGCAGTGTGAGGGAAATGCCGCTGACCTCGAATGCCGTCGCCTGGGCGAAGTCGGGCCCCATCTCGTAGGCCGGCATCACGTCCCAATAGAGCTCCCAGTTGGCCTTGCCGTGAGACATGCGGATTGGGATGGTCTTGCGCGCCTGCGGCGGCGGGGACAAGGCGCCGATGACCGGGTTGATCACGGTCGAGGCGCGGGATTCCGTGTCGCGCTCGGCGAGGCGCAGGACGAGTCCGCGCGGTGCGTGGGCAGCCACGGCCTCTTCGAGGAACTCGCCGAGGTCGAGCCGCGCGGCGAGAACCCCCAGGGCCTCGCCGTTCGGGGCGGAGAAGGCCAGCATGATGCCGCGACCGCCCTGCCCGGTCTCGAAGCTTGGCCCCACAACGACCTGGCTGGGCGCCCGGAAGGCGGTCAAGACGGCGGCTTCGATCTCGGGCACGCTGGTCAGATCGTCGCCGACCTTGAGGTATCCCTCAGGGTCCGAAAGGAGGGTGACCGGGAAGTGGGCATAGCGGTCCGCGGCCGGTGCGGCTTCGCCGACCACGGTCAAAGGTCCGCCGAGGCGCGACTCCAGGGCCGCACGCCCGGCGCGTGCTGTCCGCTCGGCGTAGGCGACCGCGGAGAAGGGGAACTCGAAGATCCAGGGCTCCAGCGTCTCGACCGCCCGTTCGAACTTTTGGCTGTCGACCGGATATCGGCTGTGGAAAAGGGCGGAAAACGACCGCAGGCTTACCATAGACTTTTCCAGGGAAATCCGTATCGCGTCGCTCGAACGCGCGGCGTCAGCCTCGGCCCTGAGCAGCCACTGCTTTTCTGCCTGAGCACGCATCTGACGGCCGACGACGAGGCAGGCGGTCAGAGCGACGATTGCTGCGAGGCAGACTAGAAAGAGCAGGGCGAGCCGGCGCTTGGCCACTATCATGATCCCGGACCGCGGTGATACAACTCAGAAGAGAACCAGAACAGTCTAAGGTTTGCACCCTAAAATTGAGTTATTCAATCCTTATCGGAATCGCGATCGACGCCGCCCGAAAAGGCCGCCATCAAATGGGATCGCCCGAGGCGATTGGGGACGCCTAGACACCGCGCCCGTGGCATGATCGGGTATCGAGTAGGGAGACGCACCATGAAGAACACTCTCAGCCTCGCCGCCTCGATGGTGATGCTCGTCCTGCTGTCCGCCTGTCAGAACGCCCCGATCGAGGACTACGAGAATTTGTCGCTCCGCGCCAAGGGCAACCCCACCGTCCAGCAGGTCGGCGACTTCATCCAGGCCATGGCCGAGGGGAGGGGCTGGAAAGTCAAGCGCACCAGTCCCGGCGTGATCGACGCCACTCTGGTGCGTCGTGAGGGCAAGCACACCGTGGACATCACGATCACCTACGACACCGATTCCTTCTCGATCTACTACGTAACCAGCTCGAACATGAACTACAGCGAGCGCGACGGGGTTCGGCGGATCCACCCCAACTACAACAGGTGGATCGGCTTTCTTCGCGGGGACATCGAGTTCAGATCCGACATTCTCTAGCGCCGGCGGAGGGCTGGCGGAGCATGACGGAAACCTTCGAGCATCTGCTCTCGCCGCTGACGGTCGGCGCCAAACGCCTGCGCAACCGGGTGCTGATCTCGGCCCACGTGCCGCGCCTCGCCGAGGACAACCTGCCGGGGGCGGCCTACGTCGCCTATCACCGGGCCCGGGCGCGCGGCGGCGCCGGGCTGCAGATCACCGGGGCGACCGCGGTCCACCCGAGCGGCACCCTGGGCACAGCCTACAGCCTGCAGAACCTGGACGAGCGGATCGTGCCAGGCTACGCCAGCCTGGCGGAGGCGGTTCACGCCGAGGGCGGCACCATCCTGGCGCAGCTCGCCCACTCGGCCGCGACCCTGAACGTCTCGGCCCCGGGCCGACCGCTCTGGGCGCCCTCGCCGGTGCAGTCGGAGCTGGCCCGCGAGACGCCGCTCGCCATGACCTCCGGCCAGATCGCCGAGATGGTCGAGGCCCACCGCGCGGCGGCGGACCGGGTGCGCCGGGGCGGGCTCGACGGGGTCGAACTGCTCGGCGCCTTCGGCTTCCTGATCGGTGCTTTCCTCTCACCGCTGTCCAACACGCGCCAGGACGACTTCGGCGGCAGCCTGGAGAACCGGCTGCGCTTCGCGCGCGCGGTGATCGGCGCGGTGCGCGACGCGCTCGGTGCGGATCTGATCTTGGGTCTGCGCATTCCCGGCGACGAGGGCGTGGAGGGCGGGCTGACGCCCGCCGATCTCCGCGAGATCGCCCGCCGGCTCGCTTCGGACGGGCAGCTCGACTACCTCAACGTCATCTACGGCACCAACTACAACCGGATGGGCCGCATGCGCCACTGGGGGCCGACCCCCCTGCCCCAGGGCGTCTTCGTACCTTTGGCGGCCAATATCAAGCAGGCGGTCGACATCCCCGTGTTCGTCGCCGGGCGCGTCACTGACCCGGCCTTCGCAGAAGCCGTGATTCGCGACGGCAAGGCCGACATGGTGGCCATGACCCGGGCGCACATCGCCGATCCCGAGATCGTCGCCAAGATCCGCGACGGGCGCGCAGGGGACATCCGCCCCTGCGTCGGGGCCAATGTCTGCATCAACTTGACCGGCGGTCCGCTGCGCTGCTTCCACCACGCAGAGCCCGCGCGGGACCGGACGGCGGCCCCGGCGCCGCGGCCGGCCCGAAGCAAGAGAGTCGCGGTGATCGGCGGCGGCATCGCCGGCCTCGAGACGGCGCGCGCCGCGGCGAAGCGGGGCCACCGAGTGACGCTCTACGACGCGGCGGACGAAGTCGGCGGACGGCTCGGCCTCTGGGCGACGGCGCCGCTCAGCCGTGAGTTCGAGAAGGCGGTCGCGTGGCGGCGGCGGCAGCTCGAGCAGCTGCAGGTCCGCGTCGAGCGCAGGCGCCGGATCGCGCCGGCCGACCTGCCTGGACTCGAGGCCGAGGTCATCGTGCTGGCCACGGGTTCGCGTCCGAGCGACGCCGTGCCGCCCGACGGCGCCGAGGACTCGGTGATCCGCATTGCCACGCCGGACGAGGTGCTGGGCGCGCCCGGCGCCTTCTCCGGCCACACGGTGCTGCGCGACGGTGGCGGCGGGCGAACCGGCCTCGCCGCGGCCGAGGCGCTAGCCGCGCGCGAGCTGCCGCTGACCATCGTGACCACCGACTTCCTGGTCGGCGAAGGCATCGACCCGGTGGTCCGCACACCGATCTACGAGCACCTGCTGGGCGCCGGCGCGGTCTTCCGCCCGGGCGAGAAAATCGAGCGGCTGGCGGGCGACCGAATCGTTCTCAGCAACCTCTTTTCCCGCGCCCGCACCGAGCTCGCAGACGTGGCGACGCTGATCGATTGGCGCGGCCGGGATTCCGAGCAGGCGCTCCTGGCCGCGGCCGAACAGAGCGGGGCGGAGGTCCACGTCGTCGGCGACGCGCTCGCGCCGCGCAGCGTCGCCTTCGCTGTCGCCGAGGCGACGAAGGTCGGAGAGGCCATCTGATCAGCTAGTAGCGCGCGAAGCCTGATTTCAGCGCGCCCACGATGCTGCCCTCGACCAGGTACTTCAGGCCCAGATAGGCACCGGCGAAGATCGCCACGAGCGCGAGCGGAGCACCGAGCGAAAGGGTGGAGATCCCGGAAACGCCCTGACCGATGGTGCAGCCGAGGGCCGTCACGCCGCCAAAGCCCATAAGCGCGGCGCCGCTCAGGTGGCGAATCATCTCCTTGGGGTCGTCGAAGGCTTCGAGGCGAAAGTCGCCCTTTGCCCTGCTCGCCATAAACGCGCCGAGGATCACGCCGGCGACCGAGCCGATGCCGAAGTCGATGACCGAGCCCGTGTAGGTCATGAGGTAGACCAGGGCGTTTCCCAAGGGCGCGACGAAGGTGAAGGATTCCAGCGGCAACGGGTCGAAGTCGTCGGCCGCCAGGACTCCGGTCGAGAGCCAGCCGAAGCCGATCACGGCGCCGATCACCAGGCCGCCGAACAGGTCCTCGCGGCTCGTACGAAACTTGGGGTCCTTGAAGCAGTAGGCGGCCATGGCCAGGACGATCAGGCCGGCGACGAAGGGGCGGAGCACTGCTTCATCGCCGCCGGTCATCCAGCCGACGACCGCGACCAGGTCCTGGCCGCCCACCGCCGAGAGGTCGGCGTTGGCAGGCTCTATGAAAAGCACCCGGCCGAGGCCGGTCAGGCCGCGCAGCGTCATGTAAGCGACGATGCCGAGGACCAGGAAATCCACCAGAGACCTGAGATCGCCCCCGCCGAGGCGCAGAAGGGTCCCGTATCCGCAGGTACCCGCCAGAGCCATGCCGAAGCCGAAGCAGAGGCCGCCCAGGATCATCCCGAGCCAGCCGAGACCGGACCCTAGGTAGATCGAATCGTGCAGATCGATCGCGCCGACGACATGGAGGCCCTGCGCCAGGAGGATCGCGGTCGCCATGGCGAGGACCCAGGCCCGCATCCGCCGGGTGTTGCCGGTCAGAAAAGCGTCGGCAATGGCGCCCAGCGTGCAGAACTGGACGGCGCGGCCGGTCGCGCCGAGGACCAACCCGCCGGCGAAGCCGAGGATTGAGACCAGTGTGGTCGGGGAAATCTCGTCCATGATTTGGCCCGCCGCCTTGCTCCGCGACGCCAGGCGCCAAGTTCTACCGCGCTGCGGTCTTTCGACCGGTCTTGCCGCCCTAGGACGCGCAGTACATGTCGTAAAGCAGGTCGATGACCCGGCGCGCCTCGTCGCTTGCGATGGAATAGTAGATCGCCTTTCCGTCGCGGCGGCAACTGACCAGGTTGTCGGCGCGGAGCCGGGCCAGCTGCTGGGAGACCGTCGGCTGGCGCAAAGCCAGCATCTCCTCCAGCTCGGTCACGGAATGTTCGCCCTGGGTCAGGACGCAGAGGATCAGCAGGCGATTCTCGTTCGCCAGGGCCTTCAGCAGGTTGCTGGCCGCTTCCGCGCTCTCCGCCATGGCGTCCATGTCGTCCAAGGTCTCTGCCGATGCTTCCATCACCAAGATCCGTTCTGCTCACCGTGCGGCCCGCTCGTCCGCCCCGGCCTCGCATGCCGCGAGATATGCATTTTCCTCCAGCGAATCAAGGCACATGCCCATGATGCCGGGCCGATCCGGCGGAGACTCAGAACGCGATCTTGTCGGCAATCGCCTCGATTCCGGCCCGCGCGCAGGCGTCGTCTTGTTGCCCGCCCGGCGCGCCGGAAATCCCGACGCCTCCGACGATCGAACCGGCCGCCTCGATCATGACCCCACCGCCCAGCATCAGCGCGTCCTCGACGAAGCGAACGCCGGATTGGGCCTCGCCCGCCTGCGTCACCTTGGAGAGCTCCAGCGTGTCGGTGCGGAAGCTCACCGCGGTCCAGGCCTTTCGGCGCGCGGTCTCGGGCGTGTGCGGTCCGGCGTAGCGATCGCGGAGGAGCACTTGGGGATTGCCGAAGCGATCGACCACGGAGACCGCGACCTGGAACCCGCCGTTACGGCAGCTCTCGAGAGCCGCTTGAGCCAGCTCGAGCGCCGTTCCCACCGTGAGGATCTTGAATTCGACGAGGGCCTCCTCCGCCTGGGCGGGACGGCCGACAATGACAAGGATGGCCAAGGCGGCCAGCATCAGATGTTTTCGCATGGGTCTCGGTCTCCAGTTCATGAGCGCCCTTTCTGGGCGCCTTGTTCTCCAAACAGCCCGGAACGCGGCGCGGCGGGAAGATCTTCCAGCATGGCGTCGAGCAACCCCCAGAAGTGGTTCTCGCCCGGGTAGCCCAGAATGCGGCCGATCTCCCGGCCATCGTCCAGAAGCACGAAGGTCGGCGTGAACACGATTCCCTCGACCTGGACGAGATCCGGCGGGCGCGGACCGTGCAGCGCCACGCGGCGCAGGGGCGCCCGGCGCCCGGCCTCGGTCTTCGCGTAAACGACACCGACCTCTCGGTCCCAGGCCCTGCACCAGGGACAGTCGTCGGTTTCGAACATCACCAGCTCGGCCGCCAGAGCGCGAACTCCGGACAGGCCGAATGCCAGCATGGCCGTAGAAGCGACAAAAAAAGCCAGACTTGCCAGGCGAACTGTCACGGGTGCCCCCCTCGCAAGTCGCTGATGCAGGATCGCCACAACACATTCGCACTTGATATAATATAAAAGCTGAATATGATTAAGGCGTCAAGCTGGCTTAATCGAAGAGGCATATGCGATCCGGGCCAGCATAGCGATCGCAGGAAAACAGCCCGAGAAGGGTGGCGGTCGGCAAATTCGGGAGGCGACAAGATGGCGGCGCAGATAACCAAGACCCTGTCTCTCGTTGCCTGCGGGGCGGCGCTGATTGCGGCCGCGAACGCGATTCCCCGAGCCGCGGCGAGTGAAAAACCCTATCGGGTGGTCGACGGGAATAGCATCCCCAAGCCCCTGACCGCTGCGAAGGGAGACCCGGTACGGGGCAAGAAGGTCGCGATCAACCGCAAGCAGGGCAACTGTCTGGCGTGCCACATCATGCCGATCCCCGATCAGCAGTTCCACGGCGAGGTCGGACCGGATCTTTCCGAAGTCGCCAGCATCTACAGCGAGGGTGAGCTGCGCCTCCGCGTTGTCGATCCCAAGGTCTTGAACCCCGATACGATCATGCCGGCCTTCTATCGCACGGAAGGACTGCACCGGGTGATGAAGAATTTCCAGGGCAAGTCGGTTCTGACCGCGCAGCAGGTCGAGGACGTCGTCGCCTACCTGATGACCCTGAAGTAGTCACGACAGCGCCGAGCGCCGGCTCCGTACCCCGCTTCCCCGTCCTAGAGGCAAGAGAGATGACAAAGACACAAAGCAGACAAGACACAAGCCGCCGGGAGGTCCTGATCGCACTGGGCGCCGGCGGCGTGGCGGTCGCGACCCTGACCATGCTGCCGCAGGGCGCCAGGGCCGATTCCCACACCCTAGACGAGGCGATCAAGTCGCTCGTCGGCGATGCCGCGCTGAAGGAGGGGCGGATCACGCTCGAGCTGCCGCAGATCGCGGAGAACGGCAACACGGTGCCGCTCACGGTCGAGATCGACAGCCCGATGAGCGATCAGGACTACTGCAAGGCGGTTCACATCTTCGCCGAAGGAAACCCCTTGCCGAACGTCGCTACCTTCCGCTTCACGCCGGCCTGCGGTCAGGCGACCGCGTCGACCAGGATCCGGCTGGCCAAGACCCAGAACGTGGTCGCCGTAGCGGAGATGAGCAACGGCGATGTCTACATGTCGAAGGCCGAGGTCAAGGTGACCATCGGCGGCTGCGGCGGTTGAGGGAGACGTCAGATGGCAAAGTCAAAGCCCCGCGTGAAGCTGCCGAAGAAGGCGGCGAAGGGAGATATCATCCAGATCAAGACCCTGATCTCGCACAAGATGGAGTCGGGACAGAGGGTAGACCGCAAGACCGGCGAGAAGATCCCGCGTCAGATCATCAACAAGTTCACCTGCACCTTCAACGGCAAGGAGATCTTCTCGGCCGACTGGCACGGCGCGGTCTCGGCGAACCCCTACATGTCCTTCTACACCAAGGCGACCGAGAGCGGGACCTTCGAGTTCTCTTGGACCGACGACGACGGTTCGGTCTACACGAAGAAGGCCAAGCTGACGGTCCAATAACGATCCGAGCACGGGAGGCAAGACCATGGGACGCAAGGCTCTCGCCATAACGGTCGCGGCGGGCATGAGCTTGGCGGCGGCCGGGACGGCCCTGACCGACGAGACCGATTGGGGCATCTACCAGGTCGACGATAAGCGCAGCGGTTACACCTTCGCCAAGGCCGAGACGCGGGCGATCCAGGACGACGAGTTCGACAACCCGGCTTTTCTTTGGGTCGACTACGGCGAGGAGCTGTGGAACACCGCCGACGGCGAGGCTGGCAAGGCCTGCGCCTCCTGCCACGAGGACGCGGCCGAGTCGATGGCCGCGGTCGGCGCGACCTATCCGGTGTTCTTCGAGCCCTGGGGCAAGTTGATCAACGTGGAACAGCGCATCAACCAGTGCCGCACGGAGAACATGAAGGCTAAGGCCTTCAAGTGGGAGTCGCGCGAGATGCTCGGCATGACCGCCTTCGTCAAGAACCAGTCGCTCGGCGCGCCGGTCAGCGTGAAGATCGACGGCTCCGCGGCCCCGTTCTACGAGAAGGGCAAGGCCTTCTACTACGAACGCCGCGGCCAGCTCGACATGGCCTGCAAGCATTGCCACGAGGACAACGCCGGGAACATGATCCGCGCCAACATCCTGAGCCAGGGCCAGAGCAACGGGTTCCCGACCTACCGCCTGAAATGGCAGGGCCTCGGCTCGCTGCACCGGCGCTTCCGCGGCTGCAACAAGCAGGTCCGGGCGATTCCTTTCGGCTTCGGCTCCGACGAATACGTCAACCTCGAACTCTTCCTGGCGCATCGCGGCCAGGGATTGCCCGTCGAGACGCCCTCGGTTCGCAACTGAGGGCCCTCTCGACTTGCCGTAGGGGGGACGTGGGCTCACCCGCGTCCCCCCGACTCTTTCCGGGGAGCGATTGCCATGTTCAGCCGGCGTGATTTCCTCCAGGTGGCGGCAGCCACTTCGATCCTGACCGGCGGCGCCGGCGGCCTGGCCCGCGCCGCGGCGCGCCAGACTCTGACCCAGCAGGACCTGCTCGGCTTCGATCCGCTCGGGCAGGTCACCCTGCTGCATTTCACCGACATCCACGCCCAGCTCATGCCGATCTACTTCCGTGAGCCCTCGATCAATCTGGGCGTCGGCGAGAACAAGGGCCTGCCGCCGCACGTCACCGGCCGGGACTTCCTGCGCAAGTACGACCTGCCGGCGGAGTCGGCCAAGGCCTATGCGCTGACCAGCGAGGACTTCACGTCGCTGGCGCGCACCTATGGACGGGTCGGCGGCGTCGACCGCCTCGCGACCCTCATCAAGGCGATCCGGGCCGAGCGGCCGGGCAAGACGCTGCTGCTCGACAGCGGCGACACCTGGCAGGGCTCCTACACCTCGCTGGCGACGCGCGGCGGCGACATGGTCGAGGTGATGAACGCGCTCGGCGTCGAGGTCATGACCGGCCACTGGGAATTCACCTACGGCACGGACCGGGTCGAGGAGCTGGTCGGCGAGCTCGCCTTTCCCTTCCTGGCCGGCAACGTCCGGGACACCGAGTGGGAGGAGCCTGTCTTCGAGTCCACCGCGACCTTCGAGCGCGGCGGCGTCAAGATCGCGGTGATCGGCCAGGCCTTTCCCTACACGCCGGTGGCGAACCCGCGCTACATGATCCCGACCTGGTCCTTCGGCATCCAGGAGAAGCTGGTGGCCGAACGGGTCGAGGAGGCGCGTGCCGGCGGCGCGGAGGTCGTCGTGCTGCTCAGCCACAACGGCTTCGACGTCGACCGCAAGCTGGCGTCACGGGTCCCGGGGATCGACGTGGTCCTGACCGGCCACACCCACGACGCCCTGCCGGCCGCGATCCAGGTCGGCAAGACCCTGCTGATCGCCTCGGGCTCTCACGGCAAGTTCCTCTCCCGGCTCGACCTCGAGGTCAAGGACGGCAAGGTCGCCGACTACCGCTACCGGCTGATCCCGGTCCTCTCCGACGTCGTCAAGCCGGATGCCGAGATGACGGCGCTGGTCGAGCGCATTCGCGCGCCCCACGCGGCCGAGCTGGGGCGCGTGCTCGGCCGCACCGAGAGCCTGCTCTACCGCCGCGGCAACTTCAACGGCACCTTCGACGACCTGATCTGCCAGGCCCTGCTCGAGGAGCGCGACGCCCAGATCGCCCTCTCGCCGGGCTTCCGCTGGGGCGCCACCCTGCTGCCGGGCCAGGAGATCACGGTCGAGGACGTGCACAACCAGACCTCGATCACCTATCCCGCCGTCTACCGCACCGAGTTCACCGGCGCCTTCCTGAAGGAGGTGCTCGAGGACGTGGCGGACAACCTCTTCAATCCCGATCCCTACTATCAGCAGGGCGGCGACATGGTCCGGGTCGGCGGACTGGGCTACACGATCGACATCAACAAGCCGATCGGCGAGCGGATCTCCAACATGACGCTGCTGTCCCAGGAGCAGCCGATCGATCCCGAGAAGAGCTACGTCGTGGCCGGCTGGGCCTCGGTCAACGAGGGTACCGAGGGACCGCCGGTCGCCGATCTGGTCAGCCGCTACATCGAAAGAAAGAAGAGCGTGCGCGTCGAGGACAACCCCCACATCAAGGTGCGCGGCGCCTGAGGCGGCGCGAGTCCGGGGCGGCGAGGAAGAGCGGATCGTGTCGGGCCTGGAGGTTTCTCTCTTCGGCGCCTTCGCCGCCGGGCTCTTGTCCTTTCTGTCGCCCTGCGTGCTGCCGCTGGTCCCGCCATACCTCTGCTTCCTCGGCGGGCTGACCATGGACCAGCTGGCCGAGCAGCAGGCGGCCAAGAGCGTCGCCGCGCGCCGGGTCTTACTCGCCGCGCTCGCCTTCGTGTTCGGCTTCGCCACGGTCTTCGTCGCGCTCGGCGCGACCGCCTCGGCGGTCGGCCAGCTGGTCACCCAATACTACGAATGGCTGGCGCGCATCGCCGGCGCGATCATCATCGTGCTGGGTCTCCACTTCCTCGGCTTGTTCCGCATCGCGGTGCTGTTCCGCGAGGCGCGGTTTCACGTCGACAGCCGTCCGGCGGGCCTGCTGGGCGCCTACGTCGTGGGCCTCGCCTTCGCCTTCGGCTGGACTCCCTGCGTCGGGCCGATCCTGGCCGCGATCCTCTTCGTCGCCAGCGCCGAGGACTCCGTCGCGCGGGGCATGAGCCTGCTCGGCGCCTACGCCGCCGGCATCGGCCTGCCGTTCCTGGCGGCAGCCCTGGCGGCGGGCCCCTTCATGGGTTTCATGGTCCGCTTCCGCCGCCACCTCGGCACGGTGGAGAAAGCCATGGGCGGCTTTCTGGTGGTCACCGGCATCCTGTTCCTGACCGGGACCATGTCCGAGATCGCCTACTGGATCCTCGAGGCCTTTCCGGGCCTCGGCCGGATCGGCTGAGCGCTTCCGGGTTCTACAGGCGAGCAAGGCATCACTCGCTCGCCTCCAGAACCGGGAAGAGCAGCCGGTCGACCGGGGCGTAGTCGTCGCTGAGGATCGGCGGATCGCTGGCGGCGACCCGCGCCGCCAGGTCGTCGGGCGGCCAGCGGAGCCACAGCGGTCCCTCGTCCCGCGGCGAGACGAGACGGCTCGTCTCGGTCGGCCGGTCGCTCGCGACCACCACATAGGTGACCCGCTGGTTCAAGGAGATCTGCTCGGCATCGGCCCAGACCTCCACCGCCTCGAAACGGCTCTTCAGTGTCCTGACGACGCTCATCAGGAAGCGGGGCGTGCCGAGCCCGTCGACGATGTTGATGATGTAGAGCCCGCCCGGCCGAAGACGGGCGGCAACCGCCCCGGCGAACTCCCCGGTCACCAGGTGCGCCGGCACCGAGATGTCGTGAAAGGCGTCGCCCAGCACCAGATCGAAGCGGGGCTCCGGCTTCATGGCCTGCAGCGCCGCGCGGGCGTCGCGGTGAACGATCCTCAGCCCGGGCGATTTCGCCAGCCAGAGGTCTTCGCGCGCGACCCTGGTCACGGCCGGGTCGATCTCCGCGACCAGCAGGTCCGCTTCCGGGTACTTCGCGGCCAGGGCGCGCGGCAGCGTGTAGGCCCCGCCGCCGATGAAGAAGGCGGCGAGGCGCTCGGGATCGGCGAGGCGGAAGCCGATCAGGCGATCGGTCAGCTCGATGTAGGAGCTGTGCAGCCGGGTCGGGTCGTCGCGATCGTTGATGCCGTGGCCGAGGTGATCGAGCACCATGGCGGCGCTCGGCCGTCCGGTCTCGAAGGTGAAATCGATCACGCGGATGCAGTAGTAGTCGCTCTCGGTCCGGCAGGGTGCGTCGAGCGCGCCCTTCGCGAAAGCGCCGCCGCCGACGATCAGCGCGGCCAGGGAGAGGAGGCCGATCGCCGGAATCCGCCGGGCCGCCTGCGAGGGATCGAGCGCCAGCAGGAAAGCGGTCAGCAGGTAGCCGGCCGCCACGCTCACCACGGTGTAGGTCGATCCGATCCAGGAGATAAAGAGAAAGCCGGTCGCGAGCGTCCCTGCGATGCTGCCGAGCGCGCCCAGGGCGTACATCTGGCCGAGCACGCGGCCCCGGGCGTCAGGCGCCAGGTCGAGGGCGAGCCTGGTCAGCACGGGTGAAACGATGCCGGCGAAGAGGACCGGCAGCAGGAACAGCGCCGCGGCCAGGAGAACGATCGACGCCAGGGGCCCGAACCCGGCGCCGAGGATCGGTCCCGAGAGCCAGCGGATCAGGAGGAGACTCGCCAGGCTGAACAGGCCGGCCAGCCCGAAGGCCCAAACCAGAACGGTCAGGCAGCCCTTGTGGTCGCGCTGGGCCAGGTGGCCGCCGATCCAGTGCCCGAGCGAAAGGCCGGCCAGAACCACCGCGATGATCGACGTCCAGGTGTAGAGCGACATGCCGACGTAGGGCGCGAGCAGGCGTCCCGCGACAATCTCCAGCACCAGGCTGCCGGCCGCCGCGACAAAGAGAGCGGCGCCGTAGAGCGCGCGCAGCATTGCGGTCCGTTCCGCCATGGCTCCGCCGGTGACCCCCCGTTTGGTTGCGCCGCCCGTCGGCGGCGGCTGCGGTATGATATGAGAATATTCGAATGCGCGAATATTAGATTCATGCCCGCTCGGCAACGTCGCCGAAGTTTGCCCACGAAAACGCGACGCAGGTCGGGCGGAGAACATATTCATTCTTGATATAATATCGAACCTGAATATGATGATGGGCACAAAGGCCCGGACCATGATCCTAGGGAGGAGACATGTCCCAATCCGGCAACAAAGCGGGCTCCGAGAGACGACCCCAACGATCCGGTGAAAAGCTCGACCGACGCGCCTTCCTGCGCAGCGGCGCTCTGGTTGCGGGCGGCGCGACCCTCGGCCTTTCGAGCCGAGGCGGGGCGCTCGCCGGCAACGCCGAGAACCTGCCCCCCAACGTTCCGGAGTGGTCCTCCGCCCTCGGGCCGGGCGTCGACGCGGCGCCCTACGGCGCGCCCTCGCCCCACGAAGCTCATGTCGCGCGCCGCCGCGTGGAGTGGCTGACGGCGACCCCCGAGTCCTCGGTCAACTTCACCCCGCTGCACGAGCTGGACGGCTTCGTCACGCCCAACGGCCTCTGCTTCGAGCGCCACCACGGCGGCGTCGCCGACGTCAATCCCGACGACCACCGGCTGATCATTCACGGCCTCGTGGAAAAGCCCCTGATCTACACCATGGCCGATCTGAAGCGCTTTCCGCGGGTCAGCCACTTCCAGTTTCTGGAGTGCGCCGCGAACGGCGGCATGGAGTGGCGCGGCGCCCAACTCAACAGCGTGCAGTACGCCCACGGCATGGTCCACTGCGTGCAGTGGACCGGGGTGCCGCTCAAGACCCTGCTGCAGGAAGCCGGCCTCAAGCCCAAGGCCAAGTGGCTGCTGGCCGAAGGCGCGGACTCGGCCGGTATGACGCGCAGCATCCCGCTCGACAAGGCGCTCGACGACTGCCTCGTCGTCTACTCGCAGAACGGCGAGCGCCTGCGGCCGGAGCAGGGCTATCCTCTGCGCCTGACGGTGCCGGGCTGGGAAGGCAACATGTGGATCAAGTGGCTGCGCCGCATCGAGGTCGGCGACATGCCCTGGCATACCCGCGAGGAGACCTCGAAGTACACGGACCTCCTGGAGGACGGCAAGGCCAGGCGCTTCACCTGGGTCATGGACGCCAAGTCGGTGATCACCACGCCCTCGCCCGAGATGCCGGTGCAGTCCAAGGGCTTCAACGTCATCTCCGGTCTCGCGTGGTCGGGGCGCGGCCGGATCAAGGAGGTCCACGTCTCGACCGACGGCGGCAAGAACTGGGGCCAGGCCCGGATCGAAGGGCCGGTGCTGCCGAAATGCCTGACGCGCTTCTACTTCGATTGGAGCTGGAACGGCGAGGCGACCCTGCTGGAGAGCCGAGCGGTCGACGAGACCGGCTACGTCCAGCCGAGCATCACGGCGCTGCGCGAAGTGCGCGGCACCAACTCGATCTACCACAACAACTCGATCCAGACCTGGCTGGTGAACAGCGGGGGCGACGTCGAAAATGTCCAGATCTCTTAAGGTCCTTCTGCTCTCGGCGATCCTCGCGGCTTCGACCGCTTCGCTCGCCGCCGCCCAGGGCACCTTCGGCTTCGGCCGCGAGGCGACGCCCGAGGAAATCGCCGGCTGGAACATCGACGTCCGGCCCGACGGCCAGGGCCTGCCCGAGGGCAGCGGGACGGCGCTCGACGGCGAGGAGATCTTCCTCGAGCGCTGCTCGGCCTGCCACGGCGAGTTCGGCGAGGCGGTCGGACGCTATCCGGTCCTGATGGGCGGCGAGGACACGCTGGAGGACGACGATCCGGTCAAGACGGTGGGCAGCTACTGGCCCTATGCGAGCACGCTCTGGGACTACATCTACCGGGCCATGCCCTTCGGCGAGGCGCAGACCCTGAGCGCCGACGAGACCTACGCCGTGACGGCCTATGTGCTCTACATCAACGACGTCATCGAGGAAGACGCCGTGCTCGACCAGAACAGCCTGGGCGCGGTCGAGATGCCCAACCGGGACGGCTTCATCGACGACCAGCGTCCAGACACGCCGAGCGCCAAGCCCTGCATGAAGGATTGCAAGGCCGAGGTCGAGATTGTCGCGCGGGCCCGTATCCTCGACGTCACGCCGGACGAAGCGGAAGACGCCGGGCAGGCGGATCCCGCGTCCGGCGACGCCGCCAGCCCGGCGGCAGGGCCCGATCCGGCGCAGGTCGCGGCGGGCGAGAAGGTCTTCAGGAAGTGCAAGGCCTGCCACCAGGTCGGCGACCGCGCCAAGAACCGCATCGGGCCCCACCTCAACCAACTCTTCGGCCGCGTCGCGGGCGGCCTCGACGACTTCAGGTATTCCAAGGCGATGGAGGCCAAGGGCGGCGAGGGGCTGGCCTGGAACGGCGAGACCCTGGGCGCCTTCCTGGAAGCGCCGAAGGCCTACGTGCCCAAGACCAAGATGGCCTTCGCCGGCCTCAAGAAGCAGGCCGACCGCGATGCCATCATCGCCTACCTGAGATCCTACGGAGACTAGCCCCGTGTTCCGGAACGACCGGGTCGGTGCTGCTGGACGCTGGGTGGGCGGCCGCCCAAGCAGGCCGGCGGCCCGCGTGCTGCGCTCGTCTGCGTTCATGCTTTTGCTGCTCGCCAGCCTTCCCGCACTGGCCGCCGACGCCGATCGGGGCGCGAAGATCTTCAAGAAGTGCGTGAGCTGCCACGCGCTCGGAACCGGCGCGGAGGAGGTCAAGCGGATCGGCCCCCATCTCAACGGCATCTTCGGCCGGCGCGCTGGCGTCATCGCCGGGTACAAGTACTCCAAGGCGATGCGCCGCGCCTCGGCCGACGGCCTGATCTGGGACACGGCCGCTCTCGACATCTACATCGAGAACCCCAAGAACCTGGTCAGCCGCACGCGGATGAACTTCGCGGGCATCGAATCAGAGGGCGAGCGGGCCGACCTGCTCGCCTATCTGCGCCGCTTCTCCGATAACCCCCGCGACATCCCGGAAGCGGAGCCAACCGCCGCCCGGACCGACCCCGAGCCGCCGCCCGAGCTGATCGCGCTGGTCGGCGACGTCGACTATGGCGAGTATCTCGCCGGCGAGTGCCTGACCTGCCATCAGCCGGACGGCGAGGACAAGGGCATACCCTCGATCACGGGCTGGCCGACGGAGGACTTCGTCCGCGCCATGCATGCCTATAAAGTAAAGGCGCGGCCTCACCCGGTGATGCGCATGATCGCGGGAAGCCTGGCCGACGAGGAGATCGCGGCCTTGGCCGCCTTCTTCGAGGCCGTTGAATGAATCAAGCTTGAATGAACCAAGGCGGATGCACCGCCGATCCACACGGGAGGAGACGAGCAATGAAAACCACTAGGCGCAATTTCCTGGCCGCCTCGGCCGCTCTCGGCACGGCACTTTCCGCCCCCGCGGTCCTGGGCATGGCGCAGCCGAGGGCTGTGGTCATCGGCGGCGGCGCCGGCGGCGCGACCACGGCGCGCTACCTGGCTAAGGACTCCAAGGGGGCGCTCAACGTGACCCTGATCGAGCCGACCCGCACCTACTACACCTGCTTCTTCTCCAACCTCTACATCGGCGGCGTCCGCACGCTGGACTCGATCGGACACACCTACGGCGGACTCGCCGCGAGCGGCGTCAACGTCGTGCACGACTGGGCGACGGGCATCGACCGCGACGCCAAGACCGTCGCCCTGGCCGGCGGCGGCAAGGTTCCCTACGACCGCCTGGTCGTCTCGCCCGGCATCGACTTCAAATACGATTCCGTGCCCGGCTACGGCATAGAGGCGCAGAACGCCATGCCGCACGCCTGGAAAGCGGGCTCGCAGACCGAGCTGCTGCGTGCCCAGCTCATGAGCATGCCGGAGGGTGGCACCTTCGTGATCGCCCCGCCGCCCAATCCCTTCCGCTGTCCGCCGGGCCCCTACGAGCGGGTCTCGATGGTCGCCCACCTGCTGAAGCGGAACAATCCGAGCGCCAAGATCATCGTCCTCGACGCCAAGGAGAAGTTCTCCAAGCAGAGCCTGTTCGAGGAAGGCTGGCAGAACCACTACGAGGGCATGGTCGAATGGCTTCCGGCCTCGATCACCGGCGGCATCGAGCGGGTCGATCCGGCGACGATGGAGCTGGTCACGGAACTCGAGACCTTCAAGGCCGACGTCGCCAACGTCATCCCGGCCCAGACCGCGGGCCGGATCGCGGCCGCGGCCGGCTTGACCGACGAGTCCGGCTTCTGCCCGATCGCGCCGGACAGCATGCAGAGCCGGAAGGACGAGTCGATCCACGTGATCGGCGACGCCTCGATCGCCGGCGACATGCCCAAGTCCGGGTACTCGGCCAACAGCCAGGCCAAGGTCGCCGCCGCCGCGGTACGCCACGCTCTGATCGACTCGAAGATGTTCCCGGCGCGCTACGCCAACACCTGCTGGAGCATGATCGGCACGGACGACGGCGTGAAGGTTGGCGCGCGCTACAAGGCGACCGACGAGAAGATCGCCAAGACCGAGGGCTTCATCAGCAAGACCGGTGAGGACGCGGCGCTGCGCAAGCAGACCTTCGAGGAGTCGCTCGGCTGGTACGCCGGCATCACCAAGGACATGTTCGGCTGAGGCCACGTTAGTGACGGGGAGGAAGGGCGCCATGCGCGAGCTCGGAAAGACCGGCCGTCTGCTGACGGCCTTCCTCCTCCTCCTCGGCCTGGGCCTCGGGTCGGCGTCCGCCGGCGACGAGCCCGAGGTGGGCGACAACGGGCTCCATGTCCAGCCCTGGTTCCTCGATACCTTCCTGGACCTGTCCGAGGATCTGGCCGAAGCGAAGGCCGAGGGCAAGCACTTCGCCGTGATCTGGGAGCAGCGCGGCTGCCCCTATTGCCGCGAGCTGCACCGGGTCAATTTCGCCGATCAGCGGATCACGCGCTACGTGACGGAGAACTTCGTCGTTCTGCAGCTCGATCTCTGGGGCTCGCGCGGGGTGACCGACTTCGACGGCGAGGAGCTCGAGGAACGCGCTCTGGCCCGGAAGTGGGGCGTCAACTTCACCCCCAGCATGGTGTTCTTTCCCGACGACCCGGCGCTGGTCCGGGGCAAGGACGGCCGCGCGGCCGAGGTCTTCCGCATGCCGGGCTACTTCAAGCCCTTCGTCTTCCATTCGATGCTCGAGTACGTCCGTGGCCGCGAATACCAGGACGTCGGCTTCCAGCGGTATCTGCAGACCAAGACCGCCGAACTGGAAGCCAAGGGTATCAGCCCCGACGCCTGGTAGCGCGCACCACCGCGCACCCCTTTCCTCCCGACCGCGAGTTCCGTTAGTCTAACGCGGCGCAAAGCTCGACGTTGGAGGGGGCACTGTCGGAACCATGAAGCTTGGCGCGCTCGTCCTCAGGGTCCTGCAGAATCCCAAGACCATCATCGCCGGCGTTCTGCTCGGCTTCGCCTCCGGATTCTACCTCAAGGACTTCTCCCACGCCCTGAAGCCGGTCGCCGACATCTACATCTCGCTGCTGTCGATGTGCCTGCTGCCGATCCTGGTCAGCGCGCTGATCTGGGGCATCGGGCAGATGTTGCGCCAGCCGGGCACCCGCGCGCTCTTCGGCCGCATGGGCGTGATCTACGGCCTCGGCCTGCTAGTCCCCATGGTCGTGACCATTCTGGTCGCCCTCGTGCTGCAGCCGGGCGCTTCGCTGGGCGACGAGGCCGCAGCGGCGCTCGGCGGCAGGATGGCCGGCGCCCAGCAGAGCGGCGGAGAGGGCGGCCTGCTCGCCTTTATCGGCACTCTGGCACCGCCCAACGTCTTCGAGGCCCTGAGCGAGGGCCAGTTCATCTCGATCGTCTTCTTCTGCGCGCTGGTCGGCCTCGCGCTCGGCGTGGTCCGCTCGCCGGGCGCCGACGAGGCGCTGCGCGTGCTGAACGCGTTCTACGAAACCTTCTCCATGGTGTTCCACTGGGTGCTGATCCCCCTGCCGATCGGTCTCTTCTCGATCGTCGCCTACCACATGTCCGAAGCGGACACCGAGCTGCTGGTCGCGCTGGCAACCTACATCGGCGGGTTCTGGGTGGCGGGGGTCATCGTTCTCGCCTTTCACGTCTGCGTCCTGGCCGCCGTCTGCCGCATGGCGCCGTGGCGGCCGCTGATCGCCTTGAAGACGCCGCTGATCCTGGCCTTCGCGACCGACAACCCCTTCGTCGCGCTCAAGTCGGCGATCGAGTCCCTGCAGGCGCATTTCCAGGTCGAGCGCGAGGTGGCCGACACCATCGTTCCCTTCGGCGTGCTGGCCAACCAGCACGGCCAAATCGTGCTCTTCACCTTCACCGCGATGTTCCTGGCGCAGCTCTACGGCGTCGAGCTCAGCCTCTCCGTGCTGGCCGGGCTCGCGCTCGGGGTGACGATCTCCGGCGCGGCGGCGGTCGGCGGCGGCGCGACGCTGGCGCCGATCCTGGCCCCGGTGCTGCTGGGAGCGGGCATCCCCGACGCCCTCGCCCTCGTCATCTTCGCGACCACCCAGCCGGCCGTCGCCAATCTCGGGTCGACGCTGACCGTGCAGGCGACCTGCAACCTTGCGGTCCTGACCGCGCGCGGCGCGGCGCCCGAGGCCGCACAAGTCCGAGCAGCCGCTTCGGCGGAATGATTCGAGAAAGGGATAGAGCCATGCGCGTCCTGTCCGCCCTTCTGATCGCAGCGGCGCTTTTCCTGCCAGCGTCCGCCCCGGCCTTCGCGGGCGAGTTCCTGCCCTCGATCCAGAAGATCGCCGATCGCGGCACCCTGGTGATCGCCGTCGTAGACGGAGCGCGGCCGCCCATGATCAGCCGTGAGCAAGGGACGCCTGTCGCCGGATTCGACGTCGAGCTCGGCGAGGACATCGCGCGTGCGCTGGGCGTCGAAGCGAAATTCGTCGCGGCGGGCCGGCGCGGCATCAATGTCATCGACAAGGTCGCCGCCGGGGAGGCCGACATCGGCCTGTCCTACCTGAGCGAGAGCGTCGAGGCGGGTCGCCGCGTCTTCTTCAGCCGGCCTTACATGATCGAGGCCCACACGGTCCTGGTCGACCGGGTCAAGGCCGTCGAGCTCGGCGACGATTGCCCCAGCGTTTCCGATTTGAGGCGCCTTGCGGCAACTCCGGGCCGTGTCGGATCCTTGAGACAGAGTCCTTTCGCCGCCATCGCAGACTCCGGGGCCGAAACCAAGGTGACACTCTTCGATGATGTCGAAAGCCTGATCGCGGCGGTCCAGGCCGGCGAGATCCTGGTCAGCGTCCAGGGCGAACTGGAGGCCAAGTACTACCTGTCGCGCCATCCCCAGGCCGCGATCCGCCTGAAGTATTGCCATGTTCCTAATGTCCGGCACCGGGTCTCCGTCGCGGTCCGGCCCGGCGCCATCGGCCTGGCGCGCTGGCTCGATCTCTACCTCGCCCAGCGGGGCGTCATCATCGACCTGGACACGCTGATCTACCGCGCGGACCGCTCGGTCTATTGAGGCCTTCGATGAAGCTTCTTCGTGCCACCCTAGTGAGCGCCCTGCTCGTCCTCGCCAATCTCGGGCCGGGGCCGGCGGCGGCGCAGGACCTGCTCGAAGACTTGCCGGTGATGGCGGATCTCGCGGCTATCATGGAGCGGGGCACGCTCGCCGTCGCCCAGATCGACGGCAGCCTGCCCCCGGTGTTCCAGGTCGGCGAGAACGGCGAGCTGTCCGGCTTCGAGATCGCGCTCGCAGAGGCCATGGCCAAGGACCTGGGCGTAACGCTCGACATCCGCCGGACGGCGGAGAGCTACGACGCCGTCGTGGCCCAGGTCGCCGCCGGCGAGGCGGACCTCGGCATCTCCTTCATCAGCTACACCGCCCGCCGGGCGAAGCACGTGCTGTTCTCGCGGCCTTACGCGACGCAGAACGAGACCGTGCTTATCAACCGGGTCCGGGGGCTCAAGTTTCGCGCGCAGTGCCCCGGCGAGGGCGAGCTGGCGCGGGCCGGCCTGGGCGCGGACATGCTGGGGGTGCAGGCCAATTCGACCTTCGCCGCCGAACTGCGCAACAGGCTTCCCGACCTCAAGGTCCGCGCGTTCGACGAGTCCGAACAGCTGCTGCGGGCGGTGCGCGACGGGGAGATCGCCCTGTCGCTGCAAGGGGAGCTCTCGGCGCGTTGGTTCCTCTCGACCAATCCCGCCGCCAGGATTCGGCTGCGCTACTGCACGCTCGAGGGCCTGCGCGACCGGATCGCCATCGCCGTCCCGCCGGGACGCTTCGAACTGCTCGCCTGGGTCAACGCCTTCCTCGACGAGCACCAGGTCGACTTCACCGTGTCCGACCTGATCCGCCACGAAGGGCCGTGGCGCTTCGATAAGTAGAACTGGTGGAGCGGTGAAGCGGGTCGAGGCTAGGCGGTCTGGCGGACCCGACAGGATTCGAACCTGTGACCTCTGCCTTCGGAGGGCAGCGCTCTATCCAGCTGAGCTACGGGTCCTCGCCGGTGAATCGCCGGGACCTTAGTGCAAGGAAGCCGGTCCGTAAACCGTCGGTTTAAAGACGCGGAACGCGCAAGCCGTCGGAACCGTGGAAACGGTTCCCGCTTGCGCGGTCTTCTTCAGGCAGCGATCTATCGATGAAGGAAAGGGTGCAGAGAACCGCGTGCGCGGGTCAGGCCGCCCGCCACAGGTTGGTGGACTTGCACTTCGTACAGACGCGCTCCCCCGGCCACGAACTCTTGAAAGGATCACGGCACATGAGACACTTCCGCTCCTTGACCTCGTAGATCTTGTCGGGCTGTGGTTTCTGGTTTTTTTCGCTGGACGTGGCCATCTCGACTATCTCGTGTGAATGCTGCGCCGCAACATAGTGATTTATCAGTTAAAGTCAATGGTTTCGTCACAGAAATGTTGGGGAATTATTTTCCCATATGGCCTGGAACCGCGTCCCGAATCAGGCACTTAACCAGGGCGTCCGGGATTAGTCCGGCGATTCAATGGTTAATCCGACGGCAGACCGCCGCAGGCCGCCGCGACCACCTCGCCCGGGCCAACCTCGGCGCCCGCGGCGGCATCCCCGGACACCTCGGCGAGCGCCGCCAGACGCGCCTGGGCGTCCCGGTCCATGCCCGACGGCAGCGGCCCGTCGCCCGCCTCCATCCAATGCAGCATGTCGCGATAGACCACTTCGCGCTGGAGATCGTGCAGCAGCATGTGCCAGCCGTCGCGGTAGAGCGCCTTCTGCTGGTCCTGGGCGCAGGCGGCGGGCAGACCGCGCCAGAACAGCAGCGTCGGCTCGGCGGGAATGACCTCGTCGCGCTTACCGTAGAGCACCAGCGCCCGGGCGCGGAAATCCGGCGCGGCGGTCAGCGCCTCGGTCATCAGATCGGTCAGGCCGGAGATCGCCACGGCCTTGGTCTTCTTGATCACCAAGGGGTCGCGGCCCTTCTTGATGAGCGCGTCGATGTTGTCCGAGGCTTGAATCTTCAGGCCGCGCCCCGAGGCGGTGACCCAGGGGAAGAAGTTCTCCACGATCCACAGAGTGGCCCGCTGATAGAACGGCATGGTGTAGCGGCCCCAGACCGCGGGCGCGGACAGGATCACGCCGTCGACCTCGGGCGCCTCTTGCCTCGACAGGGTCACCACCGCGAGCGCTCCGCCCATGGAATCGCCGAGCACGAAGAGCGGCCGGTCCGAATGGCGGCGCCGGATCAGCCGAAGCGCGTCGGCCAAATCCTCGGCCATCCGCTCGGTGCCGGCCCAGAGGCCGGCGTGGGGCGCCCGCCCGAAACCGCGTTGGTCGTAGGCGTAGACCAGGAAGCCGCGCTCGGCGAACCAGCTGGCCGGCAGATCGAAGATCTCGGCGTAGTCGTTGAACCCGTGAACGGCCAGGATGACGCCCCTGGGGTTCTCGCTATTCTGGCTCTCGGACTGCGGACCCTTGGGCCGGCTTTTGGCTGGGGGCTCCCAGCGGCGCAGCGGCAGGGGCGTGCCGTCGCTGGTCACGAAGGTCTTGTCCTGCAGCGTCGGCACCGTCGTCCCGGGACCGGGCGGCATGTGCGACGCGCAGCCAAGGAGGAGCAGGACCAGGAGAAGGGCCCAGCTTCTCACCTTACGGCCCACGGCCGCCCTCGCTCCGCTCGGCCCCTTCTTCGTGGGCGCCGCGAGTGAGCTGCAGGAAGAGGTCTTCCAGGTCGGTCTCCTCCGTCGAGACGTCGGTCACGGTCAGGTCGGTGCCGGCGACGACGCCGAGGATCTCGTTCACCGGGCTCTGGCGAGTGCGGTAGTGGAACAGCAGGCGGCCCGGCTCGACGATTTCGGGGTGAAAGGCCTTGAGCGGCTCGGGCACTTCTGTCACCGCCTCTGCCAGCACGAGGGTCAGGGTCTTGTTGTCCAGCCGCCTGAGCAGCGCGCGGGTCGTGTCGCAGGCGACCACGCGGCCATGGTTGATGATCGCGATGCGGTCGCAGAGCTCCTCCGCCTCCTCGAGATAGTGAGTGGTGAGGAGGATCGTGGTGCCCCGGCGGTTCAGCTCGCGCACCTGGGCCCAGAGCTGCTGGCGCAGCTCGATGTCGACCCCGGCGGTCGGCTCGTCGAGCACCAGGACCGGCGGGTTGTGGACCATGGCCTTGGCCACCATCAGGCGCCGGCGCATGCCGCCGGAGAGCGTGCGGGCGTAGGCCCGGGCCTTGTCGGCCAGGCCGAGCGCCGCGAGGATCTCGTCGGTGCGCCGCTCCCGGCGAGGCACAGCGTAGAGGCCGGCCTGCAACTCGAGCAGCTCGCGCGGCGTAAAGAAGGGGTCGATGTTGAGCTCCTGGGGCACCACGCCGATCGCCGCGCGCGACTGGCGCGCCGCCCGGTCGATGTCGTAGCCCCAGATCCGGGCGGTTCCGCTGGTCTTGTTGACCAGACCGGCCAGGATGTTGATCAGGGTCGATTTGCCCGCCCCGTTGGGGCCGAGAAGCCCGAACAGCGAGCCGCGCGGAATCGCCAGGTCGACGTCGGTCAGCGCCTGAAGCGGGCCGGTCCGCCCCGTGCCGCGGTAGGTCTTGTTGAGCCCGACGACCTCGACCGCCTGGTCCGGCAGAGCGGCGGAGCCGTCCGGCGCCGAGGCGCCCGGACCTGCGAGGCCCTGTTCTGGGAGGGTGGACATGGAGGCTCGGCCGGAAGCGGGCAAATCGTTCAAATCGTTGATCGCGACGAGGCAATCGGTATCATCCGGCCTACGGAGGGTCAACCAAGCGGCGGGGGACCGGCGCAGGCCCGGAAATCGGCGAGGCGGGGCGGCGTGATGGAACCAGCGGACATCAAGTACATCGACACCGAGATCTTCGCCTGCGACGGCGGCGACGGGCCGCTCGGCCACCCGCGGGTGTTCCTCAACATGGAGGGCAAGGGCCAGATCGACTGCCCCTACTGCGGCTGCCGCTACATCCTCAAGCAGGACGAGGCGCTCGCCGAACCTCGGGGCGCGGCCGAGACCGCGGGCGCAGGAACGGCCAGCGGAGCCTAGAGCAGTCGTAAGGGGCCCGCCGGACGCGGCCAATCGAGCGCTCGACTCCTCCCAGGTCCTGCTGCATGCTCTCGCCTGTCATGGACGACGGCGCGGCCCCCATCAAACATCTCTATCTGATCGACGGCTCCGGTTACATATTCCGGGCCTACTACGCGATCCCGCCGCGCAGCACGACGGCCGGCGTGCCGACCAACGCGGCCTTCGGCTTCACCAACATGCTGATCAAGCTGCTGCGCGAGAGCGACGCCGACGGCATCGCGGTCATCTTCGACGCCAGCGGCACCTCTTTCCGCAACGACTTCTATCCCGACTACAAGGCCAACCGGGACGAGCCGCCGGACGACCTCAAGCCCCAGTTCGCCATGGTCCGCGAGGCGACCCGGGCGCTCAATCTGCCGTCGATCGAGATGGAGGGCTACGAGGCGGACGACCTGATCGCGACCTACGCCAAGCTGGCCCGCGAACGCGGCATAGAGGTCACGATCGTCTCCTCGGACAAGGACCTGATGCAGCTGGTCGGCGAGGGCGTCGCCATGCTCGACCCGATGAAGAACCGGCCGATCGGCCCCGACGAGGTGGTCGAGAAGTTCGGCGTGCCGCCCGAGAAGGTGGTCGACGTGCAGGCCCTGGCCGGCGACTCGGTCGACAACGTGCCCGGCGTGCCGGGCATCGGCGTGAAAACCGCCGCCCAGCTGATCGAGGCCTACGGCGATCTCGACGAGCTGCTCGAGCGGGCCGAAGAGATCAAGCAGCCCAAGCGCCGCCAGAACCTGATCGAGTTCGCTGAACAGGCCCGGATCAGCCGCCGCCTGGTCGAGCTCAAGGACGACGTCGCCATCGATGCGCCGATCGACAGCTTCGGCCTGAGGACGCCCCATGCGGACCCCCTGAAGAGCTTCCTCGAGAAGTACGAGTTTCGCTCGGTCATCGCCCGCCTGCCGGACATCCTGGGCGAGGCCGCCGCCCCGGAGGCCGCCGAGCCCGGCCCGGCGCCGGGCTACGAGCTGGTCGACGACGCCGCCGCGCTGAAGGGCTGGGTGGCCGAGGCCCTGGCCCAGGGCTGGGTCGCGGTTGACACCGAGACCACCGGGCTCAACGCCATGCGCGCCGAGCTGGTCGGCGTCTCCCTGGCGCTGGCGCCCGGCCGGGCCTGCTACATCCCCTTCGGCCACCGCCACGCCCAGGAGGACGGCGAGCTTGCGCTCGAGGGCGGCGCCGGCCTGGTCGCCGGACAGATCGGCCGGGACCAGGCGCTCGGACTGCTCAAGCCCCTGCTCGAGGACGGCTCGGTGCTCAAGATCGGCCAGAACATCAAGTACGACATGATCGTGCTCGCCCGGGCCGGCATCGAGATGGCGACGATCGACGACACCATGCTGCTGTCCTACGCGCTCGACGGCGGGCTGCACAACCACGGCATGGACGAGCTGGCCGAGCAGCACCTCGGCCACAAGACCATCAAGTTCAAGGACGTCGCCGGCAGCGGGCGCAGCCAGGTAACCTTCGACCGGGTGCCCCTGGAGAAGGCGCGCGACTACGCCGCCGAGGACGCCGACATCACGCTGCGCCTGCACCGCGCCCTGAAACCGCGCCTCCTGGCCGAGCGCCTGGTCACGGTCTACGAGACCCTGGAGCGCCCCCTGGTCCCGGTCCTGGCCGCCATGGAGCGAGCGGGCGTCAAAGTCGACCGCGAGGCGCTGCGGCGCCTGTCCAACGACTTCGCCCAACGGGCCGCCGAGCTCGAGGCCGAGATCCACGGCCTAGCCGGCCGGCCCTTCACCATCGGATCGCCCAAGCAGCTGGGCGAGATTCTGTTCGACGAGATGGGCCTGGAGGGCGGCAAGAAGACCAAGACCGGCGCCTACGCGACCGGTGCCGATATCCTCGAGAGCCTCGCGGCCCAGGGCCACGACCTGCCCGGGCGGGTCCTCGACTGGCGCCAGCTGACCAAGCTCAAGTCGACCTACACCGACGCCCTGCAGGACCAGATCAATCCGGAGACCGGACGGGTCCATACCTCCTACAGCCAGGCCGTCGCGTCGACCGGGCGGCTCTCGTCGAACGACCCCAACCTGCAGAACATCCCGGTCCGCACCGAGGAGGGGCGCAGGATCCGCCAGGCCTTCATCGCCGAGCCGGGCATGGCGCTGCTCTCGGTCGACTACAGCCAGATCGAGCTGCGCCTCGCCGCCCACATCGCCGACGTCGCGCCCCTGAAGCAGGCCTTCCACGAGGGCCAGGACATCCACGCGATCACCGCCAGCCAGGTCTTCGGCGTGCCGGTCGAGGGCATGGACCCCATGGTCCGGCGCCAGGCCAAGGCGATCAATTTCGGCATCATCTACGGCATCTCGGCCTTCGGCCTGGCGAACAACCTCGGCATCGAGCGGTCCGAGGCCAAGGCCTATATCGACGCCTACTTCGAGCGCTATCCCGGTATCCGGGACTACATGGACCGCATGCGCAAGCAGGCCCGCGAGACGGGCTTCGTCACCACGCTGTTCGGCCGCAAAGTCCACGTGCCGGCGATCCGCGAGAAGAACCCGGCGCGCCGCGGGTTCGGCGAGCGGGCTGCGATCAATGCGCCGATCCAGGGCGCCGCCGCCGACATCATCAAGCGCGCCATGATCAGGATCCCGCCGGCCCTGGCCGAGGCCGGGCTGGCCGCGCGCATGCTGCTGCAGGTGCACGACGAGCTGCTGTTCGAATGCCCGGCCGGCGAGGTCGAGGAGACCTCGGCCCTGGTGCGCCGGGTGATGGAGCAGGCGGCCGGCCCGGCTGTCACGCTCTCGGTGCCCCTGGTGGCGGACGCCGGCGTCGGCGAAACCTGGGCCCAGGCCCACTAGGGCCTGCGCGGCCGGCGCAACAAATAGTATGGTCGGACTACCCCTGGCTGCAGCTCTCGCCCCGGTATCTCAAAAAGAATTCCCTTCTTATCAATGCTATGTACGTCTATAGTCTGGTTAGCCTAAAACGTTTTTAGGTTAACTTCTTCATTATAAATCCGCCCCATAATCGCCACGTTTTCCAGCGGCGGGCATCGACCAGGACGTGTCGGCCCCGCCGGCAAGCCGAAAAGGTGGCGCCGGATGACGGACATACAAACGGTTCTCTTGAGCCAGCTTAACAGGAGCCTTGTCGGCTCCGATATGGCGCGGGACATCGACGAGGTACTGATCGAGCGGTTCCGCGCTGCCAAGCAGGCCTATCGCAGCCTCCCCAACTCTCAGGTCGGCGGCAAGGTCGAGCAGCAGCGCCAGCAGCTGCTCAACCGCATCGCCATGCTGCAGAGCGAGACCTTCTTCAAGGTCAGCAGCGACACGGCGCTGACCAAGATGATCCCCAACATCCTGATCCCCTACCTGATCGACCAGGGGGCCGCCGCCTACGAGGCGCGCTCGGTCCAGGACCTGCGCGTCCTGGAGCTCAATCTGCAGCAGTTCCAGACCGTCCTCGACAAGGCGATCAACCGTACCGAGCACCGGCGCAAGTCGCGCGGCCAGGGCATCCTGGGCAGCATCGGGGCGCTCTTCGTGATCGCCGGACTGGTCGCCTATGGCAATCAGGCCGGCATCGACAAGAACTGGATCATCCCGATCCTCTCGGTGCCCGTGACCATCGTGCTGTGGAGCCTGATCGGCTCCCTCGCCGCAATGCTCTACCGCTTCAACAAGGCCGACGACCTGGACGAGCCGTTGCGCTGGCTGTGCGCCCGGCCGGTCACCGGCATGGTGATGGGCACCATCGTCTACCTCATGATCAAGGGCACCCTGATCCTGTCGAGCAGCCAGATCCCGATCTCGACCCTGGGCTCCCAGGAGGTCATGTGGCTGATCGCCTTCCTCTCCGGCTTCAGCGACCGCTTCTGCGACTTCGTGCTGAACCTGGTGGTCGGGCGTCTGACCGGGGTCGGCGCCGAAGCCAAGCCCGAGGCGCGGGTGCCCGAGAGCCTGCATTCGGCCCCGTCACGTCGCTCGATCCAGCTGCTCGACGAGCTGAGCTATGACCGGATCAACGGCGGCATGGCGATGCCGCCGCCGCCGAAGCCCAAGGCGAAGCCCGCCAAGCGGCGGCCTAGGAAGAAGACTGCCAAGCCGCCGCAGCCCGACGCGGTCGATCCCGGCAGCCTGCCGGTGACCAGCGGGCTGCCCAACCCGGCGGAACCGGACGGCGGCGGCGAGTGGGGCGACCGCAGCTAGCCCGCACCGCAGCACCCCGATCCAACCAAAGGCGCCCCGCGTAAATCACGCGGGGCGCCTTTGGTTTCCGGCCTTGCCGCGTCATGTCGCCCCTGATACACGGTCCAGCCTGAGGGCCCGCACAGAAGGGATGCAGAGCATGAGCGCGTTCAGCGATTACAAGGTCGCCGATATCTCCTTGGCCGAGATGGGCCGCAAGGAGATCAGCCTGGCCGAAACCGAGATGCCTGGCCTGATGGCGGTGCGCGAAGAGTACGGCGAGGCCCAGCCACTCAAGGGCGCGCGGATCATCGGCTGCCTGCACATGACGATCCAGACGGCGGTGCTCATCGAGACCCTGACGGCGCTGGGCGCCACGGTGCGCTGGTCGTCGTGCAACATCTTCTCGACCCAGGACCAGGCGGCGGCGGCCATGGCGGCCAGCGGCGTCCCGGTCTTCGCCTGGAAGGGCGAGACCGAGGAGGAGTACTGGTGGTGCATCGAGCAGACGATCACGGGCCCGGACGGCTGGACGCCCAACATGTTGCTCGACGACGGCGGTGACCTGACGGCGGTCATGCACGAGAAGCATCCGGAGCTGATGAAGGAGGTGCGCGGTCTCTCGGAGGAGACCACCACGGGCGTCAAGCGGCTCTACGAGATGGCCCAGGAGGGCTCCCTCGCCGTGCCCTGCATCAACGTCAACGACTCAGTCACCAAGTCGAAGTTCGACAACATCTACGGCTGCCGCGAAAGCCTGGTCGACGGCATCCGGCGGGCCACCGACCTGATGCTTGCCGGCAAGGTCGCCGTGGTCGCCGGTTACGGCGACGTGGGAAAGGGCTCGAGCGCGTCGCTGCGCAACGCCGGCTGCCGGGTCATGGTCACCGAGATCGATCCGATCTGCGCGCTGCAGGCCGCCATGGAGGGCTACGACGTGGTCACCATGGAGGACGCGGCGCCGGTCGCCGACATCTTCGTCTCGGCGACAGGCAATACCGACATCATCACCATCGAGCACATGCGGGCGATGAAGGACCGCGCGGTGGTCTGCAACATCGGCCACTTCGACAACGAGATCGAGGTGGCGGCGCTCAAGAACCACAAGTGGAACAACATCAAGCCCCAGGTCGACGAGATCGAGTTCCCCGACGGCAAGCGCATCCTGCTGCTCGCCGAGGGCCGGCTGGTCAACCTGGGCTGCGCCACGGGTCACCCCAGCTTCGTCATGAGCGCGTCCTTCACCAACCAGGTGCTGGCTCAGATCGAGCTCTGGAACAACGCCGAGAAGTACGAGAAGCAGGTCTATGTGCTGCCCAAGCACCTGGACGAGAAGGTCGCGGCCCTGCACCTGTCGAAGATCGGCGCCAAGCTGACCACCCTGACCGACAAGCAGGCGCACTACTTCGGCGTCCCGGTGGAAGGCCCCTACAAGACCGACGGCTACCGCTACTAGAACAGGCCCTCACGCTTGCTGTTCTTGGGGGCGCGCGGCCGAAGACGCGGCCGCCGCCCTGACGTGAACCCTCCTTTAACGCTATGCGTCGAGCATGACCCGGCGGCCGCGGCCTCCGAGGGTGAGCTTGTTTTGCATAAGCGCTTTGGCCTAAACTCGGCGCCGTCGGCATCGCGCGCACCCAAGGAAACCCCCGGCGGGGCGGAATGAATGGCCGAAGATTTCCGGCACAGGCAAGAGTTGAACGAAGCCGGCTCGCGAAGGAGCGGCCGTGAGCGTTGAGTGGATCCTCGCCGCGGCCGGCATCGGATGCGCGGCCGTCGCCGGCTGGTTCGCCCACCGCAGCCGGGCCGAGGTCCTGGCGACCCGCAGGCTGATGCACGAGACCGTGTCCGGCAAGGCGGCCCTGTCGGTCGCGCCGGCCGGCTACTACGTGATCCACGACGACGAGTCGGTGATCGCTTCCTCGCCCTGGCTGCACCGCCTGCTCGGTCTGCCCGAGGATGCGCGGCCGAGCTTCGAGGACGTCCTGGCCGCGCTCGACCCCGAAGACGAGAAGCGGTTGAGCGGCGCGGTCGACACCCTGCGCTCGAGCGGCAGCAGCTTCCTGGAGACGGTCCGCCGGCGCGACCGCGGCCGGGTGTTCCGGGTCGAAGGCGCCTGGTCGTCCGAAGGCGGGACCCAGGGCTGCAACGTGCTCTGGTTCACCGACGTCACCGACTCCTCCGAGGCGGTGGCCGCGGCCTGCGCCGAGCGCGACGAGCACGCCCAGCTGCTCGACGCCCTGCCCCTGCCGGTCTGGCGCCGCGGCGCCGACCTCTCGCTGGTCTACTGCAACCTCGCCTACGCCCGCGCCGTCGACCGGCCGCGCGACGAGGTTCTGGCCGAGGGCATCGAGCTGCCGGACACGGCGCTGGCCAACGTCAGCCTGGACCTCGCGCGCAAGGCGCGGGACGAGGTGGAGCTGGACAGCGCGCGGCTCCACGTCGTCGTGTCGGGCGAGCGCCGCCTGCTCGAGCTGTCCGAGCAGGGCCTCGCCGAGGGCACCGCCGGCACCGCCGTCGACCGCACCGACGCCGAGGAGCTCGAGGTCCAGCTGGAGCGCCATATCCAGGCCCACGCCGAGGTTCTGGAGAACCTGGGCACGGCAATCACGATCTGGGGCCCCGACATGCGCCTCAAGTTCTACAACAGCGCCTATGCCCAGCTCTGGCGAGTCGACGAGAGCAAGCTCGCCGAGGAGCCCCATCACAACGACGTCATGGAGATGCTGCGCGAGAACCGGCGCCTGCCTGAGCAGCCGGACTTTCCCGCCTACAAGGCCGAACGGCTCAAGCTGTTCAGCACGCTGATCGAGCCCATGGAGGAGCTGATGCACCTGCCGGACGGCTCGACCCTGCGGGTCCTGGGCTCGCCCCACCCCTTCGGCGGCGTGCTCCTGACCTACGAGGACGTGACCGACCGCCTGGCGCTCGAGCGCTCCTACAACACGCTGATCGCGGTCCAGCGGGAAACCCTGAACAATCTCTACGAGGGCGTCGCGGTCTACGGCGTGGACGGGCGGCTCAAGCTCTGGAACCCCGGCTTCGCGCGGATCTGGAAACTGCCCAAGAGGCTTCTGGAGTCCGAGCCCCACGCCCGGGAGGTGACCGCCCGGACGCGCAAGTTCTTCGACGTCTCGGACGACGACTGGCCGACCTTCATCGAGCAGAGCGTCGCGCAGATCACCGAGGCCGGCGGCCTCGACGGGCGCCAGGAGCGGGCCGACGGCTCGGTGGTCGACTGGGCGCAGGTGCCCCTGCCCGACGGCGCCTCGCTCTTCACCTTCCTCGACGTCACCGACTCGATCCGGGTCGAGCGGGCGCTGAGGGAGCGCAACGAGGCTCTGGAAACCACCGACCGCCTGAAGTCGGAGTTCCTCGCCAACATCTCCTACGAGCTGCGCACGCCGCTCAACGCCATCGTCGGCTTCGCCGAGATCCTGGAGAACAAGTTCTTCGGCGAGTTGAACGAGCGGCAGCTCGAGTACAGCCGCGCCATCGTCGAGTCATCCCAGCGCCTGCTCGCGCTGATCAACGACATTCTCGACCTGGCGACGATCGAGGCCGGCTACCTGCGCCTCGACCTGGTGCCGGTCGAGCTGGCGACGGTCCTCGAGGCGATTCACACCCTGGGCCACGAGCGGGCGCGGAGCCGGGGGATCGAGCTGACGGTCGACTGCGGGCCGAACGTCGAGAAGATCATGGCCGACGAGCGCCGGCTCAAACAGGCGCTCTACAACCTGCTGTCCAACGCCCTCAAGTTCACGCCCGAGGGCGGCAAGATCGTGATCGGAGCGCACAGCGCGGGCGACGAGATGCTGATCACCGTGACCGACACCGGCATCGGCATTCCCCTGGACCAGCAGACCCAGGTGTTCGACAAGTTCGAGCGCGGCATCGGCCAGGGGCGCCAAGCCGGCGCCGGGCTCGGCCTCTCCCTGGTCAAGAGCCTGATCGAGCTGCACGACGGCTGGGTCGAGCTCGACTCGGCCCCGAACAGCGGGACCAAGGTGACCTGCCACCTGCCCCTGCGCCAGGTCGGCGAGGCCGCGGCGGAATAGACCGCTGTCGGGCCTAACGCTGGTCCGGCAGGCCCTTGGTCGTGGAATACTCCCAGTGCAGCGCCTTCCCGGGATGGACCAGCGGGTAGATCGCGTGCGCCGCCATGGCCGCCTCGCTGAATCCGGTCAGGATCAGCTTGAGCTTGCCCGGGTAGCTGTTGATGTCGCCGATCGCGAAGACCCCGGGCTCCGAGGTCTCGCAGGTCGCCGGATCGACCTTGACGAGGTCGCGGTCGAGGCCGAGGCCCCAGCGGGCGATCGGCCCCAGGTCCATCGAGAGTCCGAAGAAGGCGAGCAGGTGGTCGGCCGTCAGACGGCGCTCCGCGCCGTCGAACGAGCGCACGACGACGGTCTCGAGGCGGCCGTCGCGGCCCTCGAGGGCGTGCAGCTGAAAGGGGATCACCTTCTCGACCGTGCCGCCCGCATCGCACAGACGCCCGAGCCGGGCGACGCTCTCCGGCGCCGCCCGAAACTTGTCGCGGCGGTGCACCAGATAGATCTTCTCCGCCGTGTCGCTGAGCGCCAGCGCCCAGTCCACCGCCGAGTCGCCGCCGCCGGCGATCACCAGGCGCCGGCCGTCGAAGAGCTCGCGGCGCGCGACCAGATAGTGCACGCTCTCGCCCTCGTAGGCCTCGATCCCGGCCAGCGGCGGCCGGTTCGGCCCGAATGCGCCGCCGCCGGCGGCGATCACCACGGCGCGGCAGTCCACCGCCGTGCCGCCCCCGGTCTCGACCAGCCAGCGTGCGCCGCGGCGGGTCAGCCCGGTGACGGTCTGGCCGAGGTGATAGACCGGTGCGAAGGGCGCGGCCTGGCGTTCCAGGCGCTCGACCAGATCGCCGGCCATGATGACCGGCTGCCCCGGGATGTCGTAGATCGGCTTCTCGGGATAGAGCGCCCGGCACTGGCCGCCGACCGCATCGAGCGCATCGATCACGTGGCAGCGGATCTGCAGCATGCCGAGCTCGAACACGGCGAAGAGCCCGACCGGCCCGGCGCCAATGACGGCGACATCGGTTTCCTGGACTTGTTGGGCCATGGGGGAACTCGCTGATGGAACGGGACTTTCAGCCCAAAATGGCCACGGCCAGGAGCCTTGGCAAGGTCGGGGTCGGGCCGCTAAAAGGTGGCCGTCATGCCCGCATCATCCGCCGAGGCCACCGACGAGGGGGCCGTCTTCGAGCACGATCTGCCGGATCTTCCGGCGACCGAGGCGCTGGGCCGGAGGCTGGCCGCCCTGGCCAGGCCGGGCGACGTGATCGCGCTGGAAGGCGCCCTGGGCGCCGGCAAGACGAGCCTCGCCCGCGCCTTCATCAGGGCCCTGATCGCCCAGGGCGGCGCGCCGGACAACGAAGAGATCCCGAGCCCGACCTTCACCCTGGTCCAGATCTACGACCGCGCGCCGGCGCCGGTCTGGCACTTCGATCTCTACCGCCTCGAGCGGCCCGAGGAGGTCTATGAGTTGGGCTTCGAGGAAGCGCTGGCCGGCGCCATCAGCCTGATCGAGTGGCCCGGCCGCCTCGGCGCGCTGCTGCCCGACGAGCGCCTGGAGGTTTCACTGCGCTTCGCCGAGGGCGGCGACGGCCGGCACGCGACGATCACCGGCTTCGGCGCCTGGCGCGAGCGCCTGGCCGATTGGAACGAAGGATAGCGCGACCATGAAGGGGCCGGACGAACGGGCCGCGCTGATTGCGGCCTTCCTCGCCGACACCGGCTGGCGCGGCCAGGCGCCGCGGCCCCTAGCAGCCGACGCCTCCTTCCGCCGCTACTTCAGGCTGAGCCACGACGGCGAAACCGCGGTGCTGATGGACGCGCCGCCGCCGATGGAGAACGTGCGCGCCTTCCACCGCGTGCAAATGCTGCTCTGCGACCTGGGCTTCTCTGCGCCGCGCGCCCTCAAGGTCGACGAGGCCGCCGGCCTGATGCTGCTGGAGGATCTGGGTGACCGGACCTTCACCCGGGCGCTCGCCGAGGGCGCGGCGGAGCGGCCGCTCTACCGCCTGGCGGTCGACCTGCTGATCGACCTGCACCGGCGCTTCCAGCCCTCCGCGGCGGCGGCGCTGCCACCCTACGACGACCGGCGACTGCTCGAGGAAGCCCTGCTGCTGACGGACTGGTATCTGCCGGCGCTGGGCCGGCCACCCGGCCCTGAGGCGCGCGAGGCCTACATCGCCGCCTGGCGGCGCGTTCTGCCGGTCGCCCGCGCCGTGCCCGAGACCCTTGTCCTGCGCGACTATCACGTGGACAATCTGATGGTGGTGAAGGGCCGCAAGGGCCTGCAGGCCTGCGGCCTGCTCGACTTCCAGGACGCGGTGCTGGGGCCCGTCACCTACGACCTGGTGTCCCTGCTGGAAGACGTGCGCCGCGACGTTTCCCAGGACTTGGCGCGAGATATGACGGCACGCTACCTGAAGCAACGCGGCGACCTCGATGCGGACGCCTTCCGCGCGTCCTACGCAGTGCTCGGGGCCCAGCGCAACGCCAAGATCATCGGGATCTTCACCCGCCTCAGCCGGCGCGACGGCAAGCCGCACTACCTGAAGCACATTCCCCGGACCTGGCGCCTGCTGGAGGGCGACCTGGCCCATCCCGCGCTCGCCCCGGTCAGGGACTGGTTCGACCGCTTCATCCCGGCGGACCGCCGCGAGGTGCCCGACGGCGAGGCCCCGGCGTGAGCCCGGCCGTGGGTATGCCCCGGCAGGCCATGGTGCTCGCGGCGGGACTCGGCCTGCGCATGCGCCCGCTGACCGACAAGACGCCGAAGCCGCTCATCCAGGTACAGGGGCGGAGCATGCTGGACCGGGTGCTGGACCGGCTGCACGCGGTCGGCGTCGAGCAGGCCGTGGTCAACCTGCATCACCTCGGCGACCAGATCGAAGCCCACCTGAAAGACCGCGACGACCTGAAGATCTCGTTCTCGCACGAGGAAGAGCTTCTGCTCGAGACCGGCGGCGGCGTGGCCGGGGCCCGCGACATGCTGGGCGAAGAGCCGTTCTTCGTCATCAACGGAGACGTGGTCTGGCTCGACGGCGGCACGCCGGCCTTGCTGCGCCTGGCGCAGGCCTGGGACGAGGATCGCATGGACTTCCTGCTCCTGGTCCATCCCGTGACCTATGCCTACGGCTACGAAGGGCTGGGCGACTTCTTCATGGATCCGGCGGGCCGCCTGCGCCGCCGGCGCGAGCGGGAGATCGCGCCCTTCATCTTCGCCGGCATCCAGATCCTCCATCCGCGGGTGCTGCGCGACCTGCCCGACGGCGCCTTCTCGCTCAACCTGCTCTACGACCGCGCGGTCGAGGAGGACCGCCTCTGGGGTCTGCGCCACGACGGCGAGTGGTTCCACGTGGGCACGCCCGAATCCCTGGCCGAGGTGGAGGACGCACTGCATCACCTCAGTCCCGGCGCGATTCACAGGTGAGCGCGCCTCCGGTCAGCATCTCGACGATACCCGCCGGCCTCTGTTTCGCGGATACCCTGGCCGAGGGCCTGCTCGAAGAGGCGGCGGGCGACCCCTTGGCGCTCTCCCGGACGACCGTGTTGCTGCCGACCCGGCGCGCCGTCCGTGCCCTGGGCGAGGCCTTCCTGCGCGTCAGCCAGGGTCGGCCGCTGCTGCTGCCGCGCATGCGGCCTCTGGGCGACCTCGACGCCGACGAGCTGCTGTTCTTCGGCGAGGAGGCGCTCGGCGGCATGGGCGCGGCGGCCGAGCTGCCGCCCGCCATGCCGGCGCTGCGCCGCCAACTCCTGCTCGCGCAGTTGATCCTCGCCTGGTCGGCGCGCCGGGCGGCGGAAGGCGACCACGAGGTTCCGAGCGAGGATCAGGCGGTGCAGCTGGCCGCGGCCCTGGCCGCGCTGATCGACCAGGTCGAGACCGAAGGTCTCTCGTTCGACCAGCTCGCCGATCTGGTGCCCGACGCCTTCGCCGCCCATTGGCAGACCACCCTGCGTTTCCTCGAGATCGTGACCGCCCACTGGCCCGCCGTGGAACGGGACGAGGGCTGCATCGGGCCGGCGGAGCGCCGGCGCCTGCTGATGGAGGCCCAGGCCGATGCGTGGCGCCGGGCGCCGGCGGCGGACCCGGTGATCGTCGCCGGCTCGACCGGCAGCATTCCGGCCACCGCGGCCCTGATCGACGTGGTCGCGTCGCTGCCGCGCGGCGCCGTCGTCCTGCCCGGCCTGGACCTCACCGCCGACGAGGAGGATTGGGCCGCGGTCCTGGAGGATCCGGCGCACCCGCAGCACGGCATGGCGCGGCTGCTCGAGCGTCTGGCGGTCGGCCGCGACCAGGTCGGGCTCTGGCGCGGCCGCGACGCCGCGGCGCCGGCGGCCGCGCGGGCCCGCTTCGTCAACCTGGCGCTGCTGCCGGCCGCGCGCACCGCGCGCTGGCACCGCCTGCCGGACACGCTGCCGCGCGACGAGATCCGCCACTCGCTCGCGAGCGTCAAGCGGATCGACTGCCCCGGCGCGGCCGAGGAAGCCCTGGTCATCGCGCTCCTGATGCGCAGGGCGCTGGAGACCGACGGCCGCCGCGCCGCGCTGGTCACGCCCGACCGCGGCCTCGCCCGGCGGGTCGCGGCCGAACTGAAACGCTGGCGCATCGCGGTCGACGACTCCGCCGGCACGCCGCTGGCAGAAACGGGCCCCGGCGTCTTCCTGCGGGCGACGGCCGAGATGATGACGGGGGCGCTAACCCCGGTCGCCCTGCTGGCCGCGCTCAAGCACCCGCTCGCCGGCGGCGGCGAGGACCCGGCCGAATTCCGCGCCCGGGTGCGCAGCCTGGAACGCCGGGTGCTGCGAGGCGCGCGCCCTGCCCCCGGGTTCGAGGGCCTGCTCCGGGCCCTGGATACCCGAGCGGACGCCGTAGATCGGGAGGCGAAGCAGGAGGAAGACCTCCGGCCCTGGGTCCGGCGCCTCGCCGAGTACGCCGGCCCCTTCGCTACCGCCCTGGCGCAGGAAAGCGCGGCGCTCGGCGACCTCCTGGCGGCCCACCTGCGTTTCGCGGAAGCGCTGGCGGCGAGCGACGCCGAGAGCGGCGCCACGCGACTGTGGGACGGGGAAGCGGGCGAGGCGCTGGCCGGGTTCTTCGCCGAACTGCTCGACTCCGCCGGCGCCGCGCCGCCTCTGGAGGGCGCGCGCTACGCGGCGCTGCTGAGCGGCCTGATGCAGGGCCGCGTGGTCCGGCCGAGCCGCGGCACGCACCCGCGGCTGGCGATCCTCGGCCCCCTGGAGGCGCGGCTCCAGCAGGTCGATACCGTGATCCTGGGCGGCCTGAACGAGGGCACCTGGCCGGCGGACAGCGACCCGGGCCCCTGGCTCAGCCGGCCGATGCGGGTCGCCTTCGGCCTGCCGGCGCCGGAACGGCGGATCGGGCTCTCAGCCCACGACTTCGCCCAGGCCTTCTCGGCGCCGGAAGTCTTCCTGACCCGGGCGACCCGGGTCGAGGGCTCGCCCACGGTGCCGTCCCGCTGGCTGCTGCGCCTCGACGCCCTCCTGAAGGCGCTGGACCTGGATGACCTGGAGAGCCCCGACTGGCAGGCCGTGGCCGAGGGCCTCGACGCGCCCGAGCACGAGCGGCGCAGCACGCCGCCGGCACCCCGCCCCCCGGTCGCGGCACGCCCGCGAAAGCTCTCCGTGACCCAGATCGAAACCTGGATGCGCGACCCCTACCAGATCTATGCCCGCCACATCCTGAAGCTGGTGCCCCTGCCGGCGATCGACCAGGATCCGAGCCAAGCCGATCTGGGCAGCCTGGTGCACGCCGCCCTGGAGCGCTTTGTCGAGACCTACCCCGACCAGCTGCCACCGGATCCGGAAGCAGCCCTGATCGAGATCGTCCACCAAGCTCTGGAGCCCTACGCGGACCGCCCCGGGCTGGTCGCTTTCTGGGCGCCGCGCTTCGCGCGCGTGGCCGGCTGGGTCGCGGCGCGGGAACGGCTCCAGAGGATCACGCTCGAACGGGCCTACGCCGAGGTCGAGGGCCACAGGACCTTGCGCGGCCCCGGGGGCGACTTCGTGCTGACCGCGAAGGCGGACCGGATCGACGTCCAGCAGAGCGGCCACGTCGTGATCCTGGACTACAAGACGGGCGCGACGCCGGTCGACCGGGACATCGCGCTCGGCCTGGCGCCGCAATTGCCGCTGGAAGCCGCGATCGCGGAAGTGGGCGGGTTCGGCCCCGAGATTCCGGCCACCATCCCGTTCCGCCTGGAGCACTGGCGGCTGACCGGCCGGGAGCCGGCCGGCAAAGTTGAAGAGGTTGGCGGCGACCTTGCAGATCTGGTCGCCGAGGCCGTCGACGGGCTCCAGGGGCTGATCGACCTGTTCGACCGGGAGTCGACACCCTACCACGCCCAGCCGCGGCCCGACTGGGCCCCGCGCTACAACGACTATGAGCATCTCGAGCGGGTCCGGGCCTGGTCGGGCGGCGAGGAGGGATCATGACCCCCGAGGGCGGCCGCGACGCCAAGACCGAACACGCCGCCGCGGTTCAGCGCCAGGCGCTCGACCCCGGCGCCTCGGTCTGGGTCGGCGCCTCCGCCGGCACCGGAAAGACCAAGGTGCTGACCGACCGGGTGGCCAGCCTGCTGCTGCACGGCACCCCCCCGGGGCGCATCCTCTGCCTCACCTTCACCAAGGCGGCCGCGGCCGAGATGGCCAATCGCCTGGCCGGGCGCCTGGCGGCCTGGTCCGTGCTCGATGAGGCGGCGCTGAGGGACGATCTCCACGCGCTGCTCGGTCCGCCGCCCGATGCGGATCTGCTGGCGCGGGCGCGCCGGCTCTTCGCCTCCGTGCTCGATACGCCGGGGGGCATCAAGATCCAGACCATCCACGCCTTCTGCGAGTCGCTGCTCGGACGCTTCCCCCTGGAAGCGGGGGTCGCGCCCCACGCCCAAGTGCTCGACGAGCGCTCGGCGGCCGAGATCCTGGAGGAGGCCCGGCGCGAGGTCTTGGGGCGCATCGTCGCGCAAAGCAGCGCGCTGGCCGACGCCCTGGCCACGGTCAGCGCGACGACCTACGAGAGCGGCTTCGACGAGCTGCTCGGCGAGCTGCTGCGCGAACGGTCCCGCTTCGCGCGCCTGCGCGCGCGCCACGGCGATCTGGACGGCCTGATCGCCGCGCTCTACCGGGGGCTGGAATGCCGGCCGGAGGAAACCCGGGAGGGCCTTCTGGCGGCGGCGGCCAGCGAGGGCGCGTTCGACCGCGCGGGCCTCACGGCCGCCGCGGCCGCGATGCTCCAGGGCGGCACCACCGACCAGCGCCACGGTACGATCATTGGGCGCTGGTTGGCGGCGGAACCGACCGAGCGCGCCCGCCAGACCGAGGCCTACCTGGAGGCCTACTTCAAGGACGGCGGCGCAGGCGACCGCCGCGCCAAGCTGATTTACAAGGAAGCCCTGGCGCTCGCGCCGGGGGCCGACAAGGTCCTCGCCGACGAGGCCGAGCGCCTGGCCGCGCTGCGCGGCCGGCTCGCAGCCGTCAAGGTCGGCGCGGCCACGGCGGCCCTGCTCCGTCTCGGAGAACGGATCCTCGAGCGCTACAAGCAGCATAAACAGAGGCGCGGACTGCTCGACTACGACGACCTGATCCTGAAAGCGCGCGACCTCCTGCGGAAGAGCGGCGCCGCCGCCTGGGTGCTCTACAAGCTCGACGGCGGCCTGGACCACATCCTGATCGACGAGGCGCAGGACACCAACCCCGAGCAGTGGGACGTCATCGCGGACCTGTCGGAGGAGTTCTTCGCCGGCGCGGGGGCGCGCGACACGGTGCGCACGGTCTTCGCCGTCGGCGACGCCAAGCAGTCGATCTTCAGCTTCCAGCGGGCTGCGCCGGAGGCCTTCTCGAAGATGCGCGAGCATTTCGCTGAGCGCGCCCGGGACGCCGGGCAGGGCTGGGAACAGGTCGACCTGAAGAGCTCGTTCCGCTCGACCGCCGCCGTGCTGGAGGCGGTCGACGCCGTGTTCGGCGACGCCGCCGGCCTCGGCGCCTTCATCGACCGCGACGCAGGCGGTCACGACCCGGTGCGCGTCGGCCAGGCCGGCCTGGTCGAGCTCTGGCCGCCGGTCAGCCCGGACCGGCCGACCCCGCGGCCGCCCTGGCAGCCGCCGGAAGAGCGCGCCGGCCGCAATCCGGCCCCCCTCCGGCTCGCCCGCCTGATCGCGCGCAAGATCCGCGCCTGGACCCTGGACCCGGCGCTGCGCGACGATCCCGATACGCGGCTGGCGTCCCGGGACCGGCGCCTGCTGCCCGGAGACTTTCTGATCCTGGTGCGGCGGCGCAATCATTTCTTCGACGCGATGGTACGGGCCCTGAAACAGGAAGGCGTTCCCGTGGCCGGGGCCGACCGGATGGTGCTGACCGAGCAGATGGCGATCATGGACCTGATCGCCCTCGGCCGCTGCCTGCTGATGCCCGAGGACGACCTGACCCTGGCCACGGTGCTCAAGGGCCCTCTGTTCGGCCTGGACGAGGACCAGCTGTTCCGGCTGGCCCACGATCGGCGCGGCCCGCTCTGGGCCGAGCTGCCGCGCCGCGCCGAGGAAGACCCGGCGATCCGCTCGGCCCACGAACGGCTCGAGGCCCTACGCTCGGATGCCGTCGCCCTCCGGCCCTACGAGTTCTACGCCGGGCTGCTGGGTCCGGGCGGCGGCCGTGCCGCTCTGGCCGCCAACCTCGGGCAGGAGGCCCGCGATCCGATCGAGGAGTTCCTGTCCCAGGCGCTCGCCTACGAACGCACCGAGACGCCGACCCTGGAGGGCTTTCTCCATTGGCTGGAAGCGAGCAATCTGGAGGTTAAACGGGACATGGAGCTGGGCGGCGACAGCGTCCGAGTCATGACAGTGCACGGGGCCAAGGGCCTGCAGGCGCCCGTGGTGATCCTGCCGGACACCATGCAGGAACCGCAGCCCAAGACCGGCCTGCTGTGGTCCGAGGAAGACGGCGCCGTGGTCTGGCCGTTGCGCAAGGCTTTCGACGGCAAGCTGGCCGGCCGGGCGCGGGCGGCGGTGGAGGCGACGCGCAAGGAGGAGTACCGCCGGCTGCTCTATGTCGCCATGACCCGCGCCGAGGACCGCCTCTATATCGCCGGCTGGGAGACTCTTCAGGGCAGGCGGGAGAAATGCTGGTACAGCCTGGTGCGAAACGCCCTTGCCGATATTGCCGAAGAGACGAGCTACGATTTCAAGGCACTGATGGCAGACGGCTGGGCGGGTCCGGGGCTGCGCCTCGCCCACGACCAGGACGCCGCGCCGGAGTTGGGCGGGCGGCGGGAGAAGGTCGCCGCCCCGGTGGCGCCGCCTCCGTGGATCGCCGATCCGGCGCCGCCGGAGCCGTCCCCGCCCCGACCCTTGGCCCCCTCGCGGCCGCGCGCAGCCGACCCGCCCAGCCTGTCGCCGCTGAGCGCGGACCCCGGCCGGCGCTTCCGCCGCGGCCTTCTGGTGCACCGCCTGCTGGAGAGTCTGCCCGAGCTGCCCGCGGGACGGCGCCGCGAGGCCGGGCGGGCCTTCCTGGACAGCGCCGTTCACGGACTGGAGCCCGGCGAGCGCGACGAGATCCTGGCCGAGACCCTGGCCATTCTCGAGGAAGAGGCCTTCGCGCCGCTGTTCGGTCCCGATAGCCGGGCCGAAGTGGCGCTGACCGGGGTGATCGAGGGCCCCGGAGGCCCGGAAGCGGTTTCCGGCCAGGTCGACCGCCTGGTGGTCGGCACGGACCGGGTCATGGTCGTGGACTACAAGACCAACCGCCCCGCGCCACGGGACCCGGCCGAGGTTCCGCAGGTCTACCTCGCCCAGATGGCGCTCTACCGGCGGATACTCGCGGAAATCTACCCGGGCAGGGCCATAGACACCTGCCTGCTGTGGACCGATGGCCCGCGAATCATGCCACTCAGCCATGATCTCCTTGCAAGTCAGTTCCCTTGACGCTCCGAGGGGGGGCTCATTAAATGATCGCTGCGCTCCGAATCGGGTCCCGCGAAGACCGGAAGCGGAGACCACGGTCATAGGGACGAAGAGATGAAAACCACCAGCACCAGTGACGCGAGCTTCGAAAAGGACGTCTTGAAGGCGGACAGCCCCGTGCTGGTCGACTTCTGGGCCGAATGGTGCGGCCCCTGCAAGGCGATCGCCCCTGCGCTGGAAGAGATCGCCGGCGAGATGGACGGCCGCATGACGGTCGCCAAGATCAACATCGACGAGAATCCCATGACGCCGCAGAAGTACGGCGTAAAGGGCCTGCCGACCCTGATCCTGTTCAAGGACGGCGCGGTCGCCGGCAACAAGATCGGCGCTGTTTCGAAGACCCAGCTCCAGGAGTGGGTCGAGTCCCTGCTCTGATCCCCTGAGCTGACAAGTGTCATGGCGGCCTCGCGCCCGGCGGCGCGGGGCCGCCGGCTTTTTTGGGGCAGGCGCGGGCCGCGGACAAACGGAATCAGCCGTTCTCGCGCAGAACCGTTCCGGCCAGGTAGAGCGACCCGCAGATCAAGACGCGGCCCGGGCCGCCGCCCTCGGCAACGAGGGCCGCGACGGCCGCCGCGAGTCCCTCCGCGGGTTCGGCCGACAGTCCCGCGTTGCGGGCCTCGGCCGCCGCCGCGACCGCGCTCAGCGTGTTGACCTGCTCCGGGATCGCGACCGTCCGCAGGCGCGCCGCGCGCGCGCCGAGGGGGGCGATGAAATCGGCCACCGATTTCGAGTTCATCATGCCGAGCACGAGGTGCAGCGGCTTGTCGTCCCAGGTACCCAGCGTCTCGGCCAGCGCCAGGCCGGCCGCCGCGTTGTGACCGCCGTCGAGCCAGAGCTCCCAGCCTTCGGGCAGCAGGTCGGGCAGCGGGCCGCGGGTCAGGCGCTGCAGGCGCGCCGGCCAGCGCGGCTTCCGCAGGCCTTCGGCCCTGGCCCGCGATCCCAGCCCGAAGGATTCGAGGTGTTCCGCCGCGGCGACCGCGAGCGCGGCATTGTCGACCTGGTGCGCGCCGGGCAGGCCGGGCGCCGGATAGCGCTGCGGGCCGCGGCGCCCGGTAAAGGAGAGGCCGTCGTCCGTGCGCCGGCCGTCCCACTCGCGGCCGGCCCGGCTGAGCGGCGCGCCGAGGGCCGCCGCGCGGCGCTCGATGACGGCCAGCGCCTCGGCCGGCTGCCGGCCGATCACGGCCGGCACACCGGGCTTGAGGATCCCCGCCTTCTCGCCGGCGATCTCGGGCAGGGTGCCGCCGAGAAAGTCTACGTGGTCGATCGAGACCGGCGTGATCACGGTAAGCAGCGGATCGTCGACCACGTTGGTCGCGTCGAGCCGGCCGCCCAGACCGGTTTCAAGCAGAAGGATATCGGCCGGGTGCCGCGCGAAGGCGAGAAAGGCCGCCGCGGTGGTGATCTCGAAGAAGGTGATCGGCGACGGCCCGTTGGCCGCCTCGCACTCCTGGAGCAGCGCCAGCAGCGCCGGCTCTTCGATCGGCCGCCCGTCGAGCGCGATGCGCTCGTGGAACCTGACCAGGTGGGGCGAGGTATAGACGTGGACGCGGCGGCCGGCGCTGCGCAGCATGGCGGCGAGGTAGGCGATGACCGACCCCTTGCCATTGGTGCCGGCGACGTGGACCACGGGCGGCAGCTGGCGCTCGGGGCTGCCGAGGCGATAGAGCAGCCGCTCCATGCGGCCGAGGGAGAGATCGATGACCTTGGGATGCAGCCGCCCGAGCCGCTCCAGGATGACGTCACTCGGCCGGGGGGCGCTCTCCGGACTCTGCGTGATGGCCGCTGTGGGGGACGCCATGGGGGATTTCGATCTCGCTGTCGCCTAGGGTCAGCGCCGTCGTACCCGCCGGCACCTTGTGGCGCAAGAGCGAGAGGATGCGCGTCAAGGTCTCGCGCAGCTCGCCGCGTTGCACGACCATGTCGACCATGCCGTGCTCCAGCAGGTATTCCGCCCGCTGGAAGCCCTCGGGCAGCTTCTCGCGGATCGTCTCCTCGATCACGCGCTGGCCGGCGAAACCGATCACCGCGCCGGGCTCGGCGATCGCGATGTCGCCCAGCATGGCGAAGGACGCTGACACACCGCCGGTGGTCGGATCGGCCAACAGCACCAGGTAAGGCAGGCCGGCTTCTTTGACCATGTCGACCGCGATCACCGTGCGCGGCATCTGCATCAGCGAGAGTATGCCCTCCTGCATGCGCGCGCCGCCCGATGTCGCGACGACGAGGAGCCCCGCCTCCTTGGACACCGCGCGCTCGGCCGCGGTCACGATCCCCTCGCCCACGGCGATCCCCATGGACCCGCCGATGAACGCGAAGTTCAAGACCGCGACGACCAGGGGGTGGCCGCCGACCTCGCCCTCGGCGACCAGGATCGCGTCCTTCTCGCCGGTCTTGGCCGCGGCCTCGCGCAGCCGTTCGGTGTAGCGCTTGCGGTCGCGGAACTTGAGCGGATCGATCTGGTTGTCCGGCAAGGCCACGCGCTCGTACTTTCCGTCGTCGAAAAGCATGTCGAGCCGTTCGCTCACCGAGATTCGCATGTGGTGGGCGCAGTGGGGACAGACCCGCAGGTTGTTGGCGAGCTCCCGATGGAAGATCATCTGGCCGCAGCTCGGGCACTTCTCCCAGAGGTTTTCCGTGCTGTCGTCGGCGGTGCGATTGACCAGCGCCCGGATCTTCGGGCGGACGTAGTTGGATATCCAGCTCATGGACGGCGTTCCAAGTTCAGGCGCCTCAGCCTCTTACGCCCTGGGCCAGAGCGCTCACGGAGGCGAGCACCTGGTTCACCAGGTTTGATGCGGCCCGCCCGTCTTCGGCCAGGTTCACGCGGACCTGTTCGACCAGGGCGGAACCGACGACGGCCGCGTCGGCCGCCTCGGCGATGGCAGCGGCCTGTTCGGGGGTCTTGATGCCGAATCCGACCGCGACCGGAAGATCGGTATGGCGCTTCAGCCGCGCCACGGCGGCGCGAACGTCTCCGCCCTCGGCCGAGCGCGTACCGGTGATGCCCGTGATTGATACGTAATATACGAAGCCGCTGGTGTTTTCCAAGACCACGGGCAGGCGTTCGTCGTCGGTCGTCGGCGTCGTCAGCCGAATAAAGTTGATGCCGGCGGCGAGCGCGGGCAGGCAGAGCTCCTCGTCTTCCTCGGGCGGCAGGTCGACCACGATCAGGCCGTCGACCCCGGCGGCGCGCGCCTGGCTCAGGAACTTCTCGACACCGAAGCTGTAGATCGGGTTGTAGTAGCCCATCAGCACCACCGGCGTCTCTGCGTCGGCGCGGCGGAAGGTCGCGACCATCTCGAGGATCTCCGACAGCCGGATGCCAGCCTTGAGGGCGCGCTGGCTCGAGGCCTGGATCGCCGGCCCGTCGGCCATGGGGTCAGTAAAGGGCATGCCCAGTTCGATCAGGTCGGCGCCGGCGCCCGGCAGGCCTTCGAGGATCTTCATCGAGGTCTCGCGGTCCGGGTCCCCGGCGGTCACGAAGGTGACCAGCCCGCCGCGCCCAGCGGCTTTCAGGGCCTCGAAACGGCCACGGATGCGGCCTGAGTCGGACGCCCTACTCAAAGCTTCACCCCCAGCGCCTCGGCGACGGTGAAGACGTCCTTGTCGCCGCGTCCGCACATGTTCATCACCAGGAGATGGTCTTTCGGCAGGTCGGGCGCGATCTTGCTGACATGGGCCAGCGCGTGGGACGGCTCCAGCGCCGGGATGATCCCTTCCTGGCGCGAACAGAGCTGGAAAGCCTCGAGCGCTTCCTGGTCGGTCGCCGAGACATATTCGACCCGTCCGGTGTCGTGCAGCCAGGAATGCTCGGGCCCGATGCCGGGATAGTCGAGTCCGGCGGAGATCGAGTGGGCCTCCAAGATCTGGCCGTCGTCGTCCTGCAGCAGATAGGTCCGGTTGCCGTGCAGCACGCCGGGCCGCCCGCCGGTCAGCGAGGCCGCGTGCTTGTCGGTGTCGATGCCGTGGCCCGCCGCCTCGACGCCGATCAGCTTGATGTCGGGCTCGTCGAGGAAGGGGTGGAACAGGCCCATGGCATTGGAGCCGCCGCCGATGCAGGCGACCAGGCTGTCGGGCAGGCGTCCTTCGGCCTCCTGCATCTGCCCGCGCAGCTCATCGCCGATGACCGACTGGAAGTCGCGCACCATTGCGGGATAGGGATGGGGGCCGGCGACCGTGCCGATGATGTAGAAGGTCGACTCGACGTTGGTCACCCAGTCGCGCAGCGCCTCGTTCATCGCATCCTTGAGGGTGCCGGAGCCGCTCGTCACGGGCCGCACCTCGGCGCCCAGAAGCTTCATGCGGAAGACGTTGGGCGCCTGGCGCTCGATGTCGGTCTCGCCCATGTAGACCACGCAGGGCAGGTCGAAGAGGGCACAGACCGTGGCCGTGGCGACCCCGTGCTGGCCGGCGCCGGTCTCGGCGATGATCCGCGTCTTGCCCATACGCTTGGCCAGCAGGATCTGCCCCAGGCAGTTGTTGATCTTGTGCGCGCCGGTGTGGTTCAGCTCATCGCGCTTGAAGTAGACCTTCGCGCCGCCGAAGTGCCGGGTCAGTCGGTCGGCGAAATAGAGCGGCGAGGGCCGGCCGATGTAGTGCTTGGCGTAGTAGTCGAACTCGGCCTTGAAGCTGGGGTCGGCCTTGGCCGCCTCGTAGGCGCGTTCGACGTTGAGGATCAGCGGCATCAGGGTTTCGGCCACGAACCGGCCGCCGAACATGCCGAAATGGCCCCGTTCGTCGGGCCCTGCCCTAAAGGTGTTCAGGGATTCCATCGCTTCGTTCTGTCTTCTTGGCGGAAGGCCGCAATCTGCCGCATTCGGCCCGCTGCCGCAACGGTTCTCCGGGGAAAAGGCCCTAGCCGCGGGGCTCTCGACGAGGATTCGAGGGTCGCAGGCTTTTGGTTAACACCAGGTAACCAAATGCCCCGATCACACGCGCTTTTCTCTCGGGCTGGCGGAATCAGATCCGTCCGGCCTCGGCCAGGAAGGACGCGATCTTCTCCACGCTCTTGACGCCGGGCCGCTCCTCGACGCCGGAGGAGACGTCGACCGCGCGCGCGCCGGAGATCGCCACCGCTTCGGCCAGGTTGCTCGCGTCGAGCCCGCCCGACAGCAGCCACGGCCGCGGCCAGGAACGCCCCGCCAGGATTCGCCAGTCGAAGGCAACCGCGTTGCCGCCGGGCAAGGCCTTGTCCAGGTGCTTCGGCGGCTTGGCGTCGAACATGATGAGGTCGGCGAGGGTCGCGAAGGCGCCGACCGGCTCCAGGTCCTCCGGCGCCGAGACCTTGAAGACCTTCATCACCTGGCGGCCGTGGCGCGCGCGGATCGCCGCCACCCGGCGCGGGTCTTCCGATCCGTGGAGTTGGATCAGGTCGAGCGGCAGCTGGCCCATGACGGCGGCGAGAAGCTCGTCGTCGGGATCGACGAAGACTCCGACCCTGGCGACGTTGGGCGGCAGCGCCGCGGCCAGGGACGCGGCCTCGGCGGGCGTCACGGCGCGCGGCGAGGGCGGATAGAAGACGAAGCCGGCGTAGCGCGCGCCGCCCGCCGCGGCGGCGCGCACCGCTTCGGGGGCGTTCAGCCCGCAGATCTTGACCTCGATAGCCATGCCGCTGCCGTTCCTCACCAAACGATCGGGCGCCAAGGAAGCCGAGCCGGGCCGCGGCGTCAAGCGCCGCCGCGGTCCACCGGGTCGACGGCGCCCTGCGGACCCGAGCCGCCTGCGCCGGGAGTCCAGCCCGTAAAGGTCCGGAACGCGGCGGCGACGATCGCCATGGCGAGGGCGAGGGCGAGGTAGCTGACGGCGCTGTCGCCGACCGCACGCGTCAGGAGGCCGAGGTCCACGACCGGGAGTTGGCCCTCTCCGGGGCCGATCACTATCATCCCGGCCTCGACCTCGGCGGGTCGGCTCGGGTAGAGCGCGGGGAGAAGGAGCCCGCCGACGAGAACGAAGGGAAACAGACCCAGGACGGCGGCGGCGAGCAGGCGCAGGCCCTGCCGCCGGGTATGGCGCCAGGCCTGGGTCAACCCGTAGCGCACATCGACCGCCGCGGCGGGAAAGACCAGGCTGAGACGCAGGGCGACCACCAGCACGACCAGCAGCAGCACCAGCTCGACCAGCAGGACGGCCGCCTTGGGGAGACCGGTTGCCATCAGCGAGAGCGTGAAAAGGACCGCGACCTGAGCCGCCAGAAGCAGCAGGAGCAGGAGCATCCAGCCCAGGAAGCGCCAGTGCCGGGTGCGCCAGGCGGGGACCGGTGCCGGCCGGGCGGCGCCGCTTCCCAGCAACAGCAGGCGGTACCAGGCGACGCCGAACAGCGTGCAGGGCACCGAGACCGCGACGAGCCAGAACAGGAAGCCGGCCAGCGGCGCGTCGCTCAGGTAGGCGAAGGCGACGGTGGAAGCCACCGAAAGCCCGAAGGGCAGAAAGGCCGCGCGCGCAAAGCCGGCAAGGCCGGTGAAGAACGCACGATAGGCGGCCGCGACGGTCGCGAGAACCGGAAGACTGTCGAGGGGTCCGGGCGGCGGCGCCATTCACTTCTTCCTCGGCTCGTACGCTTCGACGACGGGCCACGCGGCGAAGCTCGCCGCGTCAATCTCCTGCCGCGTCGTCTTCGCCGTCGGGCTCGGGACGCCGGCTCGGCAGACCGCCGCTCGCCGGAATCCAACCGGCGCAGATCCGGAAGGCGGCGGCGACGATGGCCATGGTCACACCGAGCGAGACATAGCCGATCAGGCTTTCGCCGAGGGTGAGGAGCCCCCCCGCTCCGCCGCCGGCCCCGCCGGCCAGGATCGCCAGCAGGATCGACCCGCCCATGACCAGCGGCAGGAGCGCCAGCATGGTGGCGGCGAGGAGGCGCAGACCCTGGCCGCTCGTATGCCGCCAGGAAAAGGCGAGGTTGTAGGTCTCGTCCACCGCGGTGGCGGGAAAGACCAGGCTGAGGCGCAGCAGGATCGTCGACATGATCAGCAGGATCGCCAGCGCGGCCAGCAGGAGGCCGGGATTGGCCTGGGGCGGGACCTCCCCGTCCTGGGGCAGGCTGCCGGCGACCTGGCTCATGACCAGAGTCATGATGACCTGACCGGCGAGAAGCAGCAGGAGCGCATAGCGGAAGAAGCGCCAGTGGCGCGGACCCCATCGCGGGAACAGGGGCGGCGGCGGCTCGGACGGCCCGAGCAGGACCAGGCGGTACCAGGAAACGCCGAAGAAGGTATAGGGCACGGCGACCGCCAAGAGCCCGAACGCCAGGGCGATCGGCGGACTGCCACTGAGCGCCTGGGCCGGCACCGCGAGGACGATGGAGAGCAGCAGCGGCAGAAGGGCCGCGCGCGCGAAGCCGGTGAACTCCGTGAACACGCTGCGATAGGCCTGGTTGACGGTGGCGAACACCGGCAGGTTGTCGACGGGTCCGGGCGGCGGGGCCATTCTCAGATCCTAACCCGACATCTCGTCGGCGATGCGCCGTGCCGCCGCGGCCGGGTCCTCGGCGCGGGTGATCGGCCGACCGATGACCAGGTAGTCGGCGCCCGCGCGCAGCGCCTCGGCCGGCGACATGACCCGCTTTTGATCGTCGGCGCCAGCCCAGGTCGGCCGGATGCCGGGCACCAGGAGGATGAAGTCCGGACCACAACGCTCTCTCAACAGGGCGATCTCCAGGGGACTGCATACCACGCCGTCCAGGCCGGAGTCCTGGGCCAAGAGCGCGAGGCGGAGAACCTGGTCGCTGAGCGGCCCGGCCTGCCCGACCGCCGCCAGGTCGGCCGCGTCGAGACTGGTCAGCACGGTGACCGCCAGGACCCGAGGCGCCGCCTCGCCCGTCTCCAAGGGCTCGCGCGCCGCGGCCGCCGCCGCCTCCATCATCGCCCGGCCGCCCGAGGCGTGGACGTTGATCAGGGCGGGCGAGAGACGGCGCAAGGCGCGAACCGCACCGGCAACGGTGTTCGGGATGTCGTGGAACTTCACGTCCAGGAACAGGGGCAGCCCGGACGCCATGGCCCGGACCCCCTGGGGCCCCTGTGCCGAGAGGAACTCCTTGCCGAGCTTGAGGCCGCCGACCTCGCCGCGCAGACGCCGGGCGAGGTCCGCCGCCACCGACGGGTCGGGCGTGTCCAGGGGAACGAAGATGCGGTCTTTGGGGTTGGCGATCTTCATGCTCGGGCGGCCAGCCTCAGGCGCGCTCGAAGGCCAGTTCGGCGGCCGCGAGGTCCTCCAGCGCGGTGCCGACCGACTTGAACAGGGTGATCTGGTCGTAGAACCGGCGGCCGGCGCGCTCGCCGCGGGTCAGGTCGAAGAGATCGCCGGCGATATCGTCGGCGTCGAGCACGCCGCTCTCCAGCGGCTGAACGATGTCGCCGGCCTCCTGGCAAGCCCCGGCCCGGGTGTCGACGAAGACCCGGGCGCGCCGGATCGCGGCGTCGTCCGTCTCGCGCATGTCGGGTCGAAAGGCCCCCACCAGGTCGAGGTGCTGTCCGGGCCGGAGCCAATCGCCCCGGACCAGCGGCTCCGGGCTGAGCGTCGCACAGGAGATTACGTGGGCGCCCTCGGCCGCGCTCTCGAGGTCATCCGTCGCCTCGACCCGAAAATCCTTCCGGCTTAGACGTTTGGCAAGCTTCGCCGCCTTGTCCGAGTTGCGGCCCCAGATCAGCACGTTGCAGATCGGCCGCACGGCGGCATGGGCCATGATCAGGTGCGGCGCCAGGGCGCCGGTGCCGACCATCAGCAGCCGCTCGCTGTCGGGCCGCGACAGGTAACCAGAGGCGAGCGCCGAGGCGGCGGCGGTCCTCTTGAGGGTCAGCATCGGCCCGTCGATCAGCGCCTTGGGGCTGCCCGTCTTGCCGTCGATCAGAAGGTAGGCGCCCATCACGGCGGGCAGGTTCCGGTCGGCGTTGCTCGGAAAGACCGTCACGATCTTGACGCCGATCTGCCGGCCCGGCTGCCAGGCGGGCATCAGCAGCAGGGTCGCGGGGTCGCAGCCTGGATTCTCGATCTCGTGGTGGTGACGGACCGGCGCCTCGACCCCGCGGCGGAAAGCCTGACGCAGCCGCTCTACCAGGCTGTCCCAATCGAGCGCACCTTCGACCTCGGCTGCGGAAATGATGCGCACCGGCCTGGGCCCTAGGCCGCCGGCCGGGCGGAACCGGTGTCTCCCTGCGGCCGGCTCTCGATGGCGACCGGCAGGCCCGCCCCTGAACGGGCGGCCGCCGGCGGCTGACTGGCGTTCTCCAGCGATCGGTTGCGGCGCGCCAGCCTTTCCGTCTCCCGGCGCAGCGCGCGAAGCTTCTGACGCTGCTTGCCGGCGGACCACCACATGACCAGGCCGCCGATCAGGAAACCGGCCAGCGCGCTGCCCAGGACAAGAACGAAGAGAGGAGTCCCTACCGTCATCGGCAGGGGCCAGAGATCGACGGCGACCAAGTCCCGGTTGACGACCGCAAAGGTCACCACCAGCAAGGTGATGGGCAGCGTGATAATCCAGGTAAAGTGCTTCACGGGCCGACCCGGGGCTGTCGCGATACCCGTTTTTCCTAGGGCCTCACGGCCCCGCGGGCAAGATCAATCGGTGGAATTGAGACGTTCGCGCAGTTGCTTGCCGGTCTTGAAGAAAGGGATGAACTTCTCCGACACCGAGACGGCGGACCCGGTTCTCGGGTTGCGGCCGACCCGCGCGCCGCGGCGCTTAACGGAAAAGGCCCCGAAGCCTCTGAGCTCGACACGGTCGCCGCGCGACAGCGCCTCGCCGACCTCCTCGAAGATGGTCGCGACGATCCGCTCGACGTCCCGGTGAAACAGGTGCGGATTGCGCTCGGCAATTCGCTGGATCAGTTCAGATTTCGTCATGCTGGCATCCTTTGTCCGGAGGACCGAAATTCCGTCCGGGAAAGTCGGGGGTGACGCGTAGGCCCGTTCCGAACCTCAGAATGCATCTTCAAGGTCGCCCCCCTCGACAACGCACCGATCGTGCATGGCGATCCCCCCCGGCCGTCAAGACGCCCCTCGGCGCGGCCACCGACATCGCCTCGAATTACCCTATTAGGGTGCCAGAGACGCGTCAGATCGTCAAGGGTAAGTCGTTCAGAACAAAGAGGTTTTTAGACGACCAGCAGGATCGCGTCCAGCTCGCCGCAATTGGGCCCGCGAATCGCGCCGGTCTGGTTCCGGCCGAACGGCCGGTCGACACGCCGGAGGGAAGCGGGATTCAGCCCGCTTCCTGCGCGGAATCCGCGTCTTCCGCCGCCTCTTCGGCTTCGTCGGCCTTGGCCTTGGCCGCCTTCTTCTTGGCGGGCTTGGCCTTCTTCGCCGCTGCCTTGGGCTTGGCCTCCTCCGCCGCGTCCTCGCTCTCGGCCCCGGACTCGACTTCGGTTTCGGCCTCTGCCTCGGCCGCTTCGGCCGCCGGCTCGTCGTCGCCGCGGGCCTGCTTCTCCTGGGCCGCCTTGGAGATCGCCGCGCCCAGGATGTCGCCCAGGCTGGCGCCGGAGTCGGACGAGCCGTATTCGGCCATGGCCTGCTTCTCTTCCTGGATCTCGCGCTGCTTGATCGACAGCGTGACCCGGCGGGTCTTCTTGTCCAGCGTCGTCACCGTGGCGTCGATCCGCTCGCCCACCGCGAAGCGCTCGGGGCGCTGCTCGCTGCGGTCGCGCGACAGGTCCGTCTTGCGAATGAAGCCGATCAGGCCTTCGCCGACCTCGACCTCGATTCCCTTGTCACCCACCGATGTCACCGTGCCGGTGACCGTCGCGCCCTTCTTCAGGGTCTCGACCGCGGAGCCGAAGGGGTCGTCGGTCAGCTGCTTGACGCCGAGGCTGATGCGCTCCTTGTCGATATCGATGTCGAGCACCTTGACCTTGACGTTCTGGCCCTTGGCGTAGTCCTTGACCGCTTCCTCGCCGCTCTGGCTCCAGTCCAGATCGGAGAGGTGCACCATGCCGTCGATGTCGCCCGGCAGGCCGACGAAGAGGCCGAACTCGGTGATGTTCTTGACCTCGCCCTCCAGCTCGGTGCCCGCCGGGTGCTGGACCATGAAGTCCTCCCAAGGGTTCGACAGGCACTGCTTTAGGCCGAGGCTGATCCGGCGCTTCTGCTCGTCGACGTCGAGCACCTTGACCTCGACCTCCTGGCTGGTCGAGACGATCTTGCCGGGATGGACGTTCTTCTTGGTCCAGCTCATCTCCGAGACGTGCACCAGGCCCTCGATGCCCGGCTCCAGCTCGACGAAGGCGCCGTAGTCCGTAATGTTGGTGACCCGCCCCTTGACCTTGCTCTCCGGCGGATACTTGGCGCCCACGCCTTCCCAGGGGTCGGCCTCGAGCTGCTTCATGCCGAGCGAAATGCGCTGGGTCTCGGGGTTGAAGCGGATCACCTGAACCTGGACCTGCTGGCCGATGTTCAGCGCCTCGGTCGGGTGGTTGATGCGCTTCCAGGAGATGTCGGTGACGTGCAGCAGACCGTCGACGCCGCCGAGGTCGACGAAGGCGCCGTAGTCCGTGATGTTCTTGACCACGCCGGTGAGGATCTGCCCTTCCTTCAGGTTGGCGATCAGCTCGGAGCGCTGCTCGGCGCGGGTCTCTTCCAGGACGGCGCGGCGCGACACCACGATGTTGCCGCGCGAGCGGTCCATCTTGAGGATCTGGAACGGCTGGGGCGTGCCCATCAGCGGGCCGACGTCACGCACCGGGCGAATGTCGACCTGGCTGCCCGGCAGGAAGGCGACGGCGCCGGAGAGGTCGACCGTGAAGCCGCCCTTGACCCGGCCGAAGATTACGCCGGTGACGCGTTCGTTGTCGCCGAAGGCCTTCTCGAGCTGGACCCAGGCTTCCTCGCGCTTGGCCTTCTCGCGCGACAGAACGGCCTCGCCATTCTTGTTCTCCATGCGCTCCAGGTAGACCTCGACCTCATCGCCGGCCTTGAGCTCGGGCGTGTCGCCGCCTTTGTGGAACTCCTTGAGCGCGACGCGTCCTTCCGACTTGAGCCCCACGTCGACCAGGGCCGAATCGCCCTCGATCGCGATGATGATGCCTTTGAGCACCGTTCCTTCCAGCCGCTCGGCGTGGCCGAGCGATTCATCCAGGAGGGCGGCGAACGATTCCTTGTCGGTTGCGGGGCTTTCGGTGGTAGCGGTGGCCATGAGCGCGTCTGTCCTTTGCGTTTACGGTTCTGATTCAGGCCGACCGGTTGTCTCCGGCGGTCTTCCCGGTTCGTCCCGGGCTTGGGTTCACTCCAATCCTGGTTACGGCCGTCTCGGTTCCAGCGCGGGAGCCCGCGTCACAACATGCTGGACCGCGGCCTCGAAGGCCGCCTCGGCGTCCATCTCGGTCGTGTCCATAATGATCGCGTCTTCCGCCGGCCTTAACGGCGCAGTCTGGCGCCCGCTGTCGCGGGCGTCCCTGTCCTGCAAATCCTGCAGGACGCGGGCGTATATACTCTCCTCGCCGCGTTCTAGCAACTCTTTGTGTCGCCGCCGGGCCCGGGACTCGATGCTGGCGGTGACGAAGAATTTCACCTGGGCCCCGGGGCAGACCACGGTGCCGATATCGCGCCCGTCCAGCACGGCGCCGGGGCCGCCGTCGGGCGGCGTCGCGGCGAAGCGGCGCTGGAAGTTGAGCAGGGCCGCCCGGACCGGCGCCATGGCGGCCACGACGGAGGCGCCCTGGCCGACCGCCTCGCGGCGCAGGTCGGCCCGCTCCAGGTCGCCGCCCTCGAGCGACCGGGCGGCGGCCAGGGCGGCCGCCGGGTCCTCGGGGCTTCCGCCCTCGGCCAGCACCTTGGCGGCCACCGCGCGGTAGATCATCCCGGTATCGAGATAGGCCAGGCCGAAGGCGCCGGCGAGGCGCCGCGCCAGGGTCCCCTTGCCGGCCGCGACCGGCCCGTCGATGGCGATGACAGTCACCGGGCCCTCAACGCCCCTGGAGTCCGCCCAGGCCGGCCCCCAGCTCGCCCATCAGGCTCTGGAAGCTCGGGAAGGAGGTGTCGATCGGCGTCGAATCGTCGACCGTGACCGGCTTCTCCGACGCCAGACCGAGTACCAGGAAGGCCATGGCGATGCGGTGATCGAGCCGGGACGCGATCGACCCCCCGCCGGGCGGCCGGCCGCCGGCGCCCTCGACCACGAGGAAGTCGGGCCCCTCCTCCACCGCGACCCCGCAGGCGGCCAGGCCCTGGGCCACGGCGGCCAGTCGGTCGCTCTCCTTGACCCGGAGCTCGCCCAGCCCGCGCATCACCGTTCTGCCCTCGGCCACCGCCGCCGCGACCGCCAGGATCGGGTACTCGTCGATCATCGAGGGGGCGCGTTCCGCCGGCACCTCGACGCCCTGAAGCGGGCCCGCCTCGGCGACCAGGTCGGCGACGGTCTCGCCGCCCTCCTCGCCCCGGTTCTCGTAGCGGATGCTGGCGCCCATCTCCTCGAGGGTGGTGAGCAAGCCGGTGCGCAGGGGATTGGTGCCGATCCGCGGCAGGCGCACCCGCGAGCCCGGTGCGACCAGGGCGGCGACCAGGGGGAAGGCGGCCGAGGAGGGGTCGGCGGGCACCCGGATGTCGCCGCCGGTCAGCTCCGGCTGGCCGCAGAGGGTGATCCGCCGCACCGCGTCCTCGCTGTCGTCCTCGACGGCGACCGCCGCGCCGAAGTGGCGCAGCATGCGCTCGGTGTGGTCGCGGGTCGGCGCGGGTTCCTCGACGATCGTCTCGCCGGGCGCGGATAGGCCGGCGAGCATCACGGCTGATTTGACCTGAGCCGAGGCGACCGGCAGACGGTAACGAATCGGCAGGGGGTCGGCGCTGCCGATGACCGTCAGCGGCATGGTGCCGCCTTCGCGAGTCAGGATGCGCGCGCCCATGCGCTCCAGAGGCTCGGCGACCCGCTTCATGGGGCGCACCCTGAGCGAGGCGTCGCCGGTCAGCACCGCCTGGATGCCGTGGCCCGCGATCACCCCCATCAGCAGCCGCGCGCCGGTCCCGGAGTTGCCCAGGTCGAGCACGTCGTCCGGCTCGACCAGGCCGCCCAGGCCGCGGCCCCAGACGTGCCAGACGCCCTCGGGGCCGCGCTCGATCTCGGCCCCCATGGCCCGCATGGCCGCCGCGCTGCGCAGCACGTCCTCGCCCTCGAGCAGCCCCTCGATCCGGCTCTCGCCGACGGCGAGACCGGAGAGCAGGAGGGCGCGGTGCGAGATCGACTTGTCGCCGGGTACGGCGGCGGTGCCCTGCAGGCCCTCGGAGGGATGCGCGGTCAGCTCTGCCATGGCCTGAGAAAGTCTCCGATGCGACGAACATGCCGCCGCGCGGCGCCGCGCCGGCGCCCGTCTCTAGCAAATGGCGCGGGGAGCGAAAAGGGCGCTGGACTGCGGCCAATAATCTTTTGACAGCCGACAACGATCATGGCAATTGGCTCGGCCTATCCGAAGAGACACCAAACAACGAGGCGGGCGTTGTCCAAACCCGATTGGGGCACCAAGCGAACGTGCCAGAATTGCGGCGCCAAGTACTACGACCTGACGCGCAGTCCGATCACCTGCCCGAAGTGCGGCACGGTGTTCAACCCCGATGCGCTTCTGAAGTCGCGGCGCCGCCCGGCCAAGCCGGCCGAAACGCCGGCGCCGGCGAAGGCCGTTGCAGCGGCGAGCAAACCGGCCGCCACGGAGGAAGAGGCACCCGAGGTCGAGAAGACCGACGACATCGAGGATTTGTCGGAGGGCGAGGACGAGGAGGAGGTCATCGAGGACGCCTCGGAACTCGGCGAGGACGACATGTCCGACGTGGTCATCGGGGACGACGAGAAGGAAGAGTCCTAAGGGGCGCTCCGGCGTAAGCCGGTGCAGCGGAGCGGATCCCGGCAATTTTCCCTTGCCTTGACCCGGTGCCCTCCCTAATTTCCAGGCGATTTCCCGGGCCCCTCCCAACGCGCCCGGGTCGTGGTTCGGGGCCGTAGCTCAGTTGGGAGAGCGCTACAATGGCATTGTAGAGGTCAGGGGTTCGACTCCCCTCGGCTCCACCATTCAAACCTGCACTCTGATATTCGGCGTATCTTCCGCCCGGTCCGGCAGGGTCGGGGGCGATTACAGGCCTACCAGAACAAGCGCCACACTTCCCAATAGGCGCTCGTGCCGGGCGACCGGCCTGCTCTGCGACCGTCAGTCTTCCATGTCCCATTCTGTCGGCTTCCTTGATGAAGCCCGTAATCTCATGATTTGAGTCATGGCCGCAGGTCAGCCGGGGTGAAGGCTGGTGGGGCCGCGCAGTTTCGGTTGGGAAGGGGGATGATTTTGGAAGAGAGTTTTCTGGGCGCTGACTGTCGCAGCGGAACCCCGTCGAAAGCGGCGGGCGCAGGCCCTGCGGTCTGGCCAGGCATCCCCTGTCTTGCGAGAGTGGCGATAGCCAAGAGGGGAAGACCATGATGCGAAGCTTCCGGAGATGCGGTCGAGGACGTCGGGCATCGGCGGCCTTGCTGGCCCTGCTGTTCGCCACGATCGCGCTCGCGGTCCCCGGCGCCGCGCAAGACCTCGTGGCCCCCGGATACACAAGCGCGCTCAGGCCGGCCGACGTCTCCAGCCCGCGCGACACGCTGAGGAGTTTCCACTTCTTCAGCGACGCGTTGAACAGGGCGCGGGCCCTGGGCGGGCCCCTGGAAGACCGCCACCTCTACTTTCTGGGCGCCGAACAGACGATCGATTTCGCGTCGACGATCTACGGCCGCTCGATCAACGAGAAGCTCGCCCGCATCGCCATGCTGAAGGAGGTGCTCGACCGGATCGAGCTGCCTCCCTTCGGGCAGATCCCGGGCGCCGACGAGGTGGCGGAGGGGAGCATCGACAGCTGGACCATACCGGGCACCTTCATCCGGATCGTACGCAAGAGCGAAGGCCCCAACGCCGGCGATTTCCTGATATCTGCGGCCTCGATCGGGGACATCGACCTGGCGTATCGCCGGATCAAGGATCTGCCCTACAAGCCCGGCAAAAGCGGCTACTACGAAGACTGGCTGAACAACCCGCCGCCGGAAGGCGCCGCCGCCCGCGAGGTCAAGATCCTGCTCGGAGGCCTCACTACCTCCAGTCCACGCGCCACGCTCGAAGGCTTTCTCGCCAGCATGAACGCGGCCTACCGGATCGCCGCGGAAACCGAGGCGGCTCTTACCGCCACGCCTCCCGAGATCACGGTCGAAGAGGCGCGCGAGGCGGAGGTCCGGGCGGGCAGCCTGCTGCGGCGCGCGGCCAGCGCGCTCGACGTAAGCAAGGTGCCGGCCGTGCAGCGCCAGGACGAGGCCATCGAAGCCGCCATGATGCTGAAGGAGATTCTCGACCGCTTGCGCCTGCCGCCGATCGAAACCGTGCCGGATCTGGAGGCCGTCGAGGCCGCCGAGACCAGGCCCTTGCGATGGCGCCTGCCCGGGACCCGTCTCTGGATCTCGGAGGTCTCCGACGAAGAGCGTTCCGGCACCTTCCTGTTCGACCCCGGCTCCGTGGCAAGGATCGCCGCGAGCTACCGCCAGGTCGCCGAGCTGCCCTATCGCTCGGAGCTGAATCCCCGCATTATCGCGGAGTACACCTCGCCGGAGATCTCTCCGGGATTCTACGAGGGCTACATTTCGACGCCCGGCACCCTGGTGCCCAGTGCCCACTTCCTCGGGCGACTCACGCAGAAGCTCCCCGAGAGCTTGCTGGTCGTGCAGGCGGGTCAGACTCGTTGGCAATGGATCGGGCTCGGACTGGTTTGTCTCGTGGTGCTGCTCGGCGGCTACCTGGTTTTTCGCCTCGTGTCCTTGACGAGCCGGAAAATCGACGGTCCGCTCGGCAGCTGGACGCAGGTGCTTTCTCCGGTTCTCGTCGGATACGGCGTCCGGGCCGCGGCAAGGATTGTCGACAACGACCTGAACCTCACGGGCGATGTTCTGGGCTCGGTCCGGTTCATCGGCGGCGCGGTCGCGCTCTTTCTCTTCGCCTGGGCGATCTGGCGGGCCTCGATCGCGGTCGCGGACAGCATTACCGCTTCGCCGAGAATCTCGGACAGCGGCCTCGACGGCAGCCTCGTGCGCATCGTCAGCGGTCTCGTTGCCATTGTCGCGGCCCTGATAATCATCGTGACCGGGCTTCGCGACCTGGGCGTGGACGCGGTGCCGCTGATCGCCGGGCTCGGCGTCGGCGGCCTGGCCGTCGCCCTGGCGATCCGACCGACGCTCGAGAACCTGATCGGCGGGATCATCCTCTTCGCGGACAAGCCCATTCGGGTTGGCGACTACTGCAGCTTCGGCGGCATGAACGGCACGGTCGAGAGCATCGGCGTGCGCTCGACCCAGATCCGCGCGCTCGACCGGACCCTGATCTCCGTCCCGAACGCCAAGTTCGCCGACATGGAACTGATCAACTGGGCGCAGTGCGACCGCATGCTGATCACCGCGACCATCGGGCTACGCTATGAGACCGCGGACGATCAGCTACGCAACGTGCTCGTGAAGATCCGGGAGATGCTGCACGCCCACCCCAGGATCGACCGCGAGACCGTCCGCGTCCGCTTTGCCGGCTACGGGGCCTCTTCCCTGGACCTCGGGGTCCGCATCTACGCCCTGACACGGGACTGGAACGATTTCCATGCCATCCGGGAGGACGTGTTCTTCCGCATCAAGACGATCGTCGAAGCCTCCGGGACGAGCTTCGCCTTCCCGTCGCAGACTCTCTACCTGGGGCGCGACGACGGTCTCGATCAGGACCTGACGGATCGGTCCGTGCGGGAGGTCGAGGACTGGCGCCAAGAGGGCGATCTGCCGTTCCCCCGGCTGCGCCGCCAGCGCATGGACGAGCTCGAGGGGACGCTCGACTATCCGCCACGCGGCTCCGCCGAGGCCGCATCGCAGATCAAGCAGGCCCCAGAACCGCTTTCAGCCGAAAACCCAGGGGAAGACGAGGCCCCTGCTGAACGCGGGCCTCACGACCAAGGACCGCACCCTTGATCCACGGCGTCCTACCCTCGCCCGACGTCCGCGGCGCGCGCCTGGATCAGCGCCGACAGCAGCGCCAACGGGACGGTGCCGGCGATCGCCTCGTAAAGGCGGTCCCCGGTCGATACAGTCGCGTAGGGGAGGATGCCTTTCGGCCCGTAGCCGACGTGCCAGTGCCAGCCGGGCATGACCCGGTGCACCAGCGCGATGCAGAGGTCGGTCGACGCGGTGTAGCGGGGCGGGTTCTCCTCGGCGCCGGGCTCGGCGCCGAAGCGGTCGACCAGAGCGGAATCCAGGGACCTGTCGGCGCCGGTCGCCGTGCGCACGCGTTCCAGGAGTTTCCCGAGCTGGGCGGCTTCGTCCTGCATGGTTCCGACGGTATTTGACCCGTCCATTTTCGGCAAGATGGCGCGGCGGCCGCCGGCGCTCGTTCAGCGAGCCCGCTCTAGGAATTCTCCGGCGCGTGCCACTGGCAGTCGTGGGGGTTGACCGTGATCCTGGTGATCGGTGAGCGGTCCTTCTTGTCGCGGAAAGAAACCACCAGCTGGATCCGCTGCTTGTAGAAGTCCAGTCTGACGTAGTTCTTGCAGAAGGACTCGAGGAACTGGTGCCTGGGGACGACGCCGACCTCGGCGCCGTAGGGGACCTTCACATCGATGATCATTTCGATGCGACTGGATTCCGGGCGCGTGATGATCTCCTTGAGAGAGAAGTTCAGCGCCATGGGGCCACGGCCGCTCGGCAAAAAGAACCGCGCGGCCGTCTTCAGGCTCTTCGCCCTGTCATCCATCCAGGCCTGCCGGGCCTCCAAGGACGCGGTCTGAAAGTCGATCCCGCCGCTCCGCCCCGAGACATCCGCCATCAACACGAAGGCCAGGATCCCAACCGCCAGGGCGCCGATTGCAATGACGTAATTCATCGCCTCTGTCCGACCGGTGTAACCTCTTCAGCCTAGGCGCGTGGCGTTAAGACTTCGAGAAGGCCGGTCCTTCAGGCTCGGCTCGGAGCCCCTCCGCCCCCCTTTGGGGATAAGCCCGCGTGACCTGGATTCGGACCGCCGCTCTCGCCGCCTTCGTCTGTATCGTCTCCGGCCCAGCTCTCAGTCTGAGCTGCGCCCATCCGAGCCTCGACGAGGCGGCCCTCGACAGCGCAGTCGTGATTTTCGAAGGGAAAGCGGGTTCCAAACGCCCCTTGACGCGCGGTGAAACGACAAGGGTCGGCGGCCAAGGCTTGCGCCAGCTGGGCGGCCGGCGCAGCGACTTGAAGGTCTATCGTTTCACGGTGACCCGCGCCTGGAAGGGCGTCGCGCGGGGGCAAGCTTTGGATGTGCTCTTCAACACCCACTGGGGCGACGGTTTCGCCGAGGGCGAGAGCTACCTGGTGGTAAGCCCGCAGGCGATCGGCCGGCTCTTCTGGGCTCCGCTTTGCGGGCACTCCCTGGAACTAAGGTCGGCCGCCGATATGGGCGGCATCGCGACGCTCGAGCGCGTCATCGGCATCGGCGACCACGTCAAGATCTCGACAGCGGACCGCCTCTGCCAGCGCGCCCAGGACTGCACTTCGGTCCAGACCCATTGCGGCGGGTGCAGCTGCGGCTCTCCTGTGGCCAAGTCAGCGGCCGAGGCCTACGAGGCCGCCATAAAGCGCCTCTGCGCGATGGTTCGCGTGGCCGAACGCTGCGAGATGAACTGCCCACCTCTCGAACTCTCGTGCGCCGAAGGCCTCTGCGTGGCAGACTGACGCGTGTGCGCGCCCGGCCCCGGTCCGAGGCGATTGACAGAGATCAAGTTCGCCGGGTCCAGGCGCGCCTATGCTGACGGTTGAACAGACCGGGGACAGCCATGCTGAAACGCGGATTCAAGGACCTCCTGGCCGAGGCCAACGCGGTGATCGAGACGGTCTCGATCCAGGACCTGCCCTATCACATGGAAGACGCGGAGACCGTTCTGGTCGACGTACGCGACGAGCGGGAGCGCGAGCAGGACGGGGTCATCCCGGGCTCGATCCACGTGCCGCGCGGCATGCTGGAGTTCCAGGCGGACCCGGAAAGTCCGGCCTACAATCCGGCCCTCGACCCGGAAGGACGGATCATCTGCTACTGCGGCACGGGCGGCCGTTCCGCGCTGGCCGCGAAGACCTTGCTGGAAATGGGCTACCGCGAGGCGGCTTCCTTGGCCGGCGGCTACGCCGCCTGGAAGCAGGCCGAGCGCTGACTCGGCTCAGAGCAGGGGCCGCAACTCGACTGCGATCTCCTGGCTCAGGCGCTCCAGCGCCCGGCTCATGGCGATGGTCACTTCCTCGTAGTCGTCGCTTCCGGCCTGCTCGCGGATCACCGACTTCTTCGCCGCCGTCAGGTTCTTGCCGCCCGCGGAATAGATCGCCCAGCGACCGGTGAGATGGACCACGCCGTCGGGCGCCGCGTCGAAACGGGAGACCTCGAGTTCGACCTGGATGTCGACCTCCGAGAGGCGGCGGCGCGGCAGGGTGAAGACCGTGTCGCTCTCAAGGATGACCGCCAGGTTTTCCGCCAGGACCCGGGAGACCAGCTCTTTCAGTGGTTCCGCCCAGCGGTCGAACTCGCCGACCACCAGCTTGTTGGCGCTGGCCCGCCTGACGATCTGCGGCCGGTCGAGATAGGACGGGACCGTGATCGGGCCGACGCCGATCACAGGACTCGACGTTGCCGAGGACCGATTGGCCGCCTCGGTCTCCAGGCCCGAGATCATGTAGAGGTTCGTCGGCGGGCTCTCCGTGCAGGCCGCCAGCGGCATGAACAGCAGTGCGAGGAACAGGACCAGGCGTCCCTGACGGCGCCCGCGGCGATGACTCACGATCATTACTGAACCCCTCCCTTGCCTCTCAGCAGCGCATCCGGATTCTGCTCGAGAAAGTCCGCGAGCACGCGGATCGAGTTCGCCGCTTCCGAGAATTCGTTCACCATCCGCATCAGGTCGAAGCGCAGCTGAGCGTCGGCCCCGACCAGGCCGTCGACCGATTCGATCAGGTTGTTCGCCTGCTCCAGGGCCGTGTCGGCGGAGGCCGAGGCCTGGCGCAGGTTGGCCAGCATCGGCCCGACATCCCGCTGCACCAGCTTGTCGACCCCGGCGAGCGCCGAGTCGAGCGACTTGACCGACTGCTTCATCTCCGGCGAGTCGACCAGCACCTCGACGCCCTGGACCGTGCGGCGCACGTCGGCGATCAGCTCGTCGAGCGGCAGCGCGGCGAGATTCTGCAGGATCTCCGTGGCCGACTGGGTGATCTGCTCGATATCCTGGGGAACGGTGGGAATCTCTGGATAGAGCCCCTTCATGCCCAACTCCGCCGGCTCCGCGTCGGGGAAGAAGTCCAGGGCGACATAGAGCTGCCCGGTCAGCAGGCTGCCCGAGCGGAGCTGCCCTCTCAGGCCGCGCCGGATCAGGGCGTCGGCGGAGCCGTAAGGATCGCCGCTGCTCTTGACGCCCGCCCGTTCCGGCTCGATCGAGATCACCACGGGGATGCGGAACTGATTGTCCTCCTGGTCCGTGACTTCGAGGCGGACCTCCCTGACCGATCCGATGCGGATCCCGAGGAGCTCGACCGGCGCGCCGGGGTTTAGTCCGCGCACCGAGCCGTCGAAGTAGAGCACGTAGGGTATGCGCTCGCGGATGCTCTCCTCGACGATGTCGCCCTTACTGGCCAGCAGCTGGAAGGTCGTTCCTTCCTCGGCCGCTTCGTTGAGCGTGGACGGCGGCGTCTCGAAGGCGATGCCGCCGCTCAATATGGTTTCGAGCGAGCCGGTGCGCACGCTGACGCCGTCCGCCCCGACGTCGATCTCAATGCCGCTCTCGTTCCAGAAGCGGCTCTGCGGCGTCACCCACTGGTCGTAGGGCGATTGGACGAAGGCGAGGAAGGTCACCTGCGAGCCGTTCTCCGCCAACTCGTCGCCGAGGATCTGGCCGACCCGCACCCCCTTGTAGAGGATCGGCGCGCCGGGGCCGAGTGAGCCCCGGGTCTCGGAGATCAGGGTGAACTCCTTGCCGGGCACGTCGAGCCGGATGACCGGCGGCGTTTCCAGACCGACGAAGGACTTGGTCAAATTCTGGCCCTGACCCGGAGAGATCTCGATGTAGGAGCCGGAAACCAGCGTATCCAAGCCGGAAACGCCCCCCGCGCCCAGGCGCGGCCGCACCACCCAGAAGCGGGTCTGCTCGTTGAGGTGCGGCTCCGAGCCGGACTCCAGGCTGGCGGTCACCGTTACGCCCGAGAGGTCCTGCTTCAAGGTTACGGCATCGACCAGGCCGACCTCGACGTCGCGAAACTTGATCTTGGTCTTGCCGGCCTCCAGGCCGACCGCCGTCTTGAAGTCGATGGTGATCTCCGGTCCCTGCTCGCTGATCGTGGTGTAGGCGAGCCAGACGGCGATCACGCCGGCGACGACGGGAATCAGCCAGACGATCGAGATGCCGCGCCGGGTCCCGACCTCGACCTGCGGCCCGCTTCCCGAAGGGCCGGCGCCTGAAGCGCTAAGGCTCTGATCTTGGCTCATGTTCTTCCTCCATGGAATCCCAGATGAGGCGCGGGTCGAAGGCCATGGCGGCGACCATCGTGAAGACCACAACGGCGGCGAAGGAGGTCGCGCCGACGCCTGGCTCGATCGTCGCGATCGAGCCCAGCTTCACCAGCGCGATCAGGATCGAGATCATGAAGACGTCGATCATCGACCATCGACCGACCGCCTCGA
>JASJEC010000011.1 GCA_030064845.1 Kiloniellales bacterium | reverse complement strand
GAGAGGCGCGCTGCCGAGCAACAGCAGAACGGTCGCCAGATACCACTTCTTGACTTCCGACATCGCCTTCGGGCCGCCAACGTCATTCTTGGTCTACGCCCCCGGCAAGACCGGTCGCCCTCTCGCCTAACGCTGCACCGCTTCGAGCGGCGTCGCGCCGTCCAGCCTGAGCGCCGTCGTGAACGGCCCTTTGTCGCTCGCCGCGGTCAGGGTCAGCACCGCGTCGTCTCCCAGCGCCACCCGCGGCAGGACCCACTCGCGACGCTGACCCGCGAGCACGTAGGTGTGGCCGTCGACTTCGGTCAGCGGCGCGCCGCCCTGCCGCAGCAGGGCAAAGGACGAGATCTGGGTATGCAGGTTCCCGGCGTTTTCGACGCTGAGCACGAGCTGGTCTTCCGCCTTCGGCTCCACACGCCAGACCAGGATCGAGTCGTCCGGCTCAACCGGCGCGACGAAGATCGGCAGGCTGATCCGCAGAAGGGTCGCGATGCGCCTTTCCCGACTCCTCGTCTCCTGTGGCACCTCCTGGATGAAGACCCGATAGGCCACTTCCCTGGGCTTCGCCTGGGGCCGGCGCAGGCCGATCCGGATGAGCTGCTCCTGCCCCGGCTCGAGCTTGAAGATCATGGGGTTGATCAGAACGTCGTTGCTCTCGTCGTAGGCGTCCTGGCCGGTCCGGTGATGCCAGGCGCGCACGCGGACATGGATCAGCGACGCCGACCTGCCCGTGTTGCCGACATTGATCACACTCATAGGCTGCCCGGCGGAGAGGTCGACGCGGATCGGCGAGACCTTGAGTTGCCCGGCCGCCGCCGACCCCGCCAGACACGACGAGGCGAGGCACAGCAGCACCGCGCCGAGCCGCAGCAACGACCGGCCTGGCGCGGGGCGCCTAGAAGTTGATCGTGGCGACGACATTGTCGATGTAGGGGCCAGATTCCACGAACTGGCTGCTCAACAGTTCACCGTAGACCTGCACGATCTCCGTCGCGCCGGTACCGGTCCCGGTCACCGTGTTGCCGGCAGTATTGCCCCAGTTCTGGTTCCGTCCGGGATCGCGGTAGAGAGCATAGTTCAGGACGTCCGCGCCGGGTCCGCCCATGGCGCGGTTGTTGACGTCGTTCGCGGTCGTACCGCCGTCGAGGCCGATCTCGTAGCCGGCACCGTTGGTGCAGGTGACCTCAAGGTTCGTGGCGACGTTGACGTCGGGCCCCGTAGGGTCGTAGGTGCCGAACGACAGATCGTTGGCTACGATGCTGCAGGTCGCGTTGACCTGCGCCGAAACCTGGAAGGTGTCGGAGCTTGTCTGAGCGTGCCCCTGGCCGGCGAAGCCTGCAATTCCCAGGACCAGCACCGCGGCGGCGAGCAGATTCCGCTGCCAGAACATCGAACTTCCTCCTATGCCTATCTCTTCGTACAGGCCCGCTTTTATTCTTACTTTCGAGCGGGTAGGAGGAAGCTTGACCAGTAAAAATTAAAATTTTTCAAATAATTATTCAAAGCGATTTAGTAATTACTAGAAGTTAGTCAAAGTGACTGGAGATTATTACATAGCGTTTAGATGTTTTATACTACGCGCTTTAAAGGAGAGAATCCGCCACAGCCTGACTGTTTCCCGGGACGGCCTTGCGGTCGAACGGAGCCGTGACGCTCATTTTCCGAACAGGAGAAACCTGTCGCGCTGACCCCTGTCGATCTGGACACCGGACGGACCCCGCGCCCGACGACGGCGCGCGTGGCGCCGCTCGGACCAGCGGTGATCAGCCGTCGGAACGTGCGGCTGGGGAAAATCGGGGCGCGAGGCCGCCGTTACTCGACCGGTTCCTTCTCCCGGTCGTCGGCCTTCTGAGGCGGCGGCAGCCTGCGAGTCTTGCCTTCGGGGTACTGGAAGCTGGGCTTGCCGTCCTTGATGTTGACCCGGACCACGCCGCCCTTGGCGAGCTTGCCGAACAGCAGCTCCTCGGCCAGCGGCTTCTTGATGTACTCCTGGATCACCCGGGCGAGGGGCCGCGCGCCGAACTGCGGGTCGTAGCCCTTGGACGCCAGCCACTCCCGCGCCTCCGAGCTCAGCTCGATGGTCACGTTGCGGTCGGCCAGCTGCGCCTCCAGCTCGATCACGAACTTGTCCACGATGTGGCTCATGATGTCCGGCGTCAGGCTGCGGAAGGCGATCACCGCGTCGAGCCGGTTCCTGAACTCCGGCGAGAACATCCGGTTGATCGCTTCCTCGTCGTCGCCCTCGCGCTGGCCACGCCCGAAGCCGATCGCAGGCTTGGCGAGCTCCGCCGCCCCGGCGTTGGTCGTCATGATCAGGATCACGTTGCGGAAGTCGACCGTCTTGCCGTTGTGGTCGGTCAGCTTGCCGTGGTCCATCACCTGCAGGAGGATGTTGAACAGGTCCGGGTGCGCCTTCTCGATCTCGTCGAGCAGAAGCACCCCGTGGGGGTTCTGGTCGATCGCGTCGGTCAGGAGACCGCCCTGGTCGAAGCCGACGTAGCCCGGCGGCGCCCCGATCAGGCGGCTCACCGAGTGGCGCTCCATGTACTCCGACATGTCGAAGCGGGTCAGCTCGATGCCCATCGACATCGCCAACTGGCGCGCCACCTCGGTCTTGCCGACGCCGGTCGGCCCGGAGAAGAGGTAGGAGCCGATCGGCTTCTCCGGCTCGCGCAGGCCGGCCCGGGCCAGCTTGATCGAGTCGGTCAGCGCGTCGATCGCCTGGTCCTGGCCGAACACCATGGTCTTCAGGTCGCGCCGCAGGTTCTTCAGCACGTCCCGGTCGTCCTTGGAGACGCTCTTCGGCGGAATCCGCGCGATCTTGGCCACGACCGCCTCGATCTCCTTCACGCCGATCGTCTTGCGGCGCTTGGATTCCGGCACCAGCATCTGAGACGCCCCGACCTCGTCGATCACGTCGATCGCCTTGTCCGGCAGCCTGCGGTCGTTGATGTAGCGCGACGCGAGCTCCACCGCCGCCTTCAGGGCGTCGCCCGTGTAGCGTACCTTGTGGTGCTCCTCGTAGTAGGGCTTGAGGCCCTTGAGGATCTTGATCGCGTCGTCGATCGAGGGCTCGTTGATGTCGATCTTCTGGAACCGCCGAACCAGCGCCCGGTCCTTCTCGAAATAGTTGCGGTACTCCTTGTAGGTCGTCGAGCCGATGCAGCGCAGCGTGCCGCTCTGCAGCGCCGGCTTGAGCAGGTTGGAGGCGTCCATCGCCCCGCCCGAAGTGGCGCCGGCGCCGATCACCGTGTGGATCTCGTCGATGAACAGCACGGCGTTCTCCTGGCCCTCGAGCTCACCGATCACCGCCTTCAGCCGCTCCTCGAAGTCGCCCCGGTAGCGCGTGCCCGCCAGCAGCGACCCCATGTCGAGCGCGAAGATCGTCGAGTCCTTCAGCACCGCCGGCACTTCGCCGGCGACGATGCGCCGGGCCAGGCCCTCGGCGATCGCCGTCTTGCCCACGCCGGGGTCGCCGACGTAGAGCGGGTTGTTCTTGGTCCGCCGGCACAGGACCTGGATGGTCCGTTCGATCTCCTGCTCGCGGCCGATCAGGGGGTCGATCTTGCCGCTCCGCGCCTTCTGGTTGAGATCCACGCAGTAGGCGTCGAGCGCCTCGTGCCCCTTGCGAACCACCTTCTCGGCGCCGGCCTCTTCGTCCGATCCGTGTACCGTGCGGGTCTCGTCCTTGCCCTGCACCTTGGCGATGCCGTGGCTGATGTAGTTCACCGCGTCGAGCCGGCTCATCTCCTGCTCCTGCAGGAAATAGACCGCGTTGCTCTCACGCTCGGAGAACATGGCGACCAGGACGTTGGCGCCGGTGACTTCCTCGCGGCCCGAGGACTGGACGTGGATGGCGGCGCGTTGCAGCACGCGCTGGAAGCCCGCGGTCGGGGTCGCGTCGCCGGCCTGGGCGGTGATCAGGTTGGACAGCTGGTTGTCGACGTAGTCGGACAGCTCGCCGCGCAGCCGGTCGACGTCGACGCCGCAGGCACGCAGGACCGCAACCGCGTCGGAGTCCTCGGTCAAGGCGAGCAGGAGGTGCTCCAAGGTTGCGTACTCGTGCCTGCGCTCGTTGGCGTAGGCAAGCGCGCGGTGCAGCGTCTGTTCCAGCGTGGCTGAGAGCATCGACCCTCTATTCCTTTTCCAATGTGCACTGCAAGGGGTGCTGGTGCTGGCGGGCGTAGTCAACGACCTGCGTGACCTTCGTCTCGGCGACCTCGTAGGTGAAGACGCCGCAGATGCCGACACCGCGCCGATGAACGTGCAGCATGATCTGCGTCGCTTCTTCGCGCGCCTTGCCGAAGAAGCGCTCCAGCACGTGAACCACGAACTCCATCGGCGTGTAGTCGTCGTTCAGCATCAGGACTTTGTACATCGACGGCTTCTTGGTCTTGGGCTTGGACTCGACGACGATGCCGGTCGTCGGAAGGTCGTCCCCTTCTCGCCCCTTGCCGCTCATGTTAGTGCCGATCCCAATACTCGTTCCTCAACTCCTATGAGGACGCTTCCACCGCGACGCGCCTAAGACATGATATTGGGATTCACCCAGCTTGGAAAAGGGTCTCGTTAACGCGGTGAAACCAATTCCCTGGAGATATCAACCTACCATAATACGGACGCCCGACGGAATGCGATCGCCCGGGAGAATCCTGACGGAGACAGGGACGCTCTTTTTTCTGATTGCTGTTTTCGGTAGAATTTACAAGATTTTTTTCGACTTCAAGGAATAGGCCCGGAGCCGGCGGTCCGCGCCGGCGAACACAAAAAAAGGCCTCTGACGGTTCAGAGGCCTTTTCGCAGGCTTTCCCGGTCCCCTTCGCGCGGCCGTGCCGCGTCTCCAGGGACCGGGTATCCGAAATCCGGATCGGATCAGAAGCTGACGGGCTTCCACATCTTTCCGGTCGTGTCCTCGACGCGCGCCTGGATCGGCGCCATGGCGTCGCTGGCCAGCTTCATCGACATCTCGGTCAACTTGCTGTACTCGGCGACCGCCTGGTCGATGCTCTTGCGGGCGAACTCGCTCTGCAAATCGACCATCTCCTTGATGTTCTTGGCGCCCATGATGGCCTTCGCCGCCGAGACGTTGCCCTCGATCGAGCTGCGGGTGAACTCCATCATCTCCTGGCCGATGGTCTCGAAGCCCTTGGCGTAGATCGTGCCCGACTTCACCATCGCCTCGTAGTTCTGCTGGCCGAGATCGCTGAAATCGCCGTAGCCCTCGAACATGGCCTTGGACGTCTTCTCGACCTGCTCCTTGGTCATCGCGACGGCCTGGTCGTAGCTCTTGGTCGCCGCAACCGTACCGGCCTCGACGACGGCCTCGACGGTCTCCTTGCTGGCCGTCATGGCATCCTCAACGGTCTTGGCCGGCTTGGCGGTCTTCCCGTTGGTCTTTCTCGTGGTGGTCATCGTTCCTCACTCCTGGCTCGTTAGACGGCTGCGGCGCTTCGAAATTCCCACCCAGCGCCTCAGACCGAACGTTGCTTTGTCGGCGGCTATCAGCTTTATGCTGCACCGCAACATAACCGATAACATAGCCACTCCAGACCCGGGGTCAAGGGTTTATTGTGCATTGCAACATAATTTTCTCGTTATCTTGCCGCTTGTCCGCGGCCAGGGGCCATGCCAGAGTTTCGCCGACTTCAGCTCACCCGATTCTGGCAAGCAACGGGGGCGAGACTTGGCCGGCGAGCGACCATGACCTATTGCCTCGCGATCAAGGTAAACGAAGGGCTGGTCTGCCTGGCGGACGGTCGGCTGACCAGCGGGACCCAGGTCACCCAGGCCCGCAAGATCTCGCGCCACGGCGCGGCCGGCGGCGAGGTCTGCGTCATGAGCTCGGGGCTGAGATCGCTGCGCGACAAGACCCTGGCGTACTTCGACCGGGCGCTGGAACAGAGCGGCCCGAACGGCACCGCCACGCTGCTCGACGCGGTCGAGACCTACGCCCGGTGCCTGCGCGCCGTGGCGGACGATGACCGCGAGACCCTGGAGCGCTCGGAGCTCAGCTTCAATCTGCACAGCATCCTGGCCGGCCAGATCGGCGAGGACCGGGAGCCGAGCCTCTTCCTGGTCTATCCCGAGGCGAACTGGATCGAGGTCGGGCAGCGCAGCCCGTACCTGGCGATCGGCGCCACCGCCTACGGCAAGCCTATCCTCGACCGGGCGCTGACCGTCGAGAGCGATCTGGAGACCGCGCTCAAGCTGTCCTACCTGTCGTTCGATTCGACCCGCTTCAGCTCGTCCGACGTCGGCTTTCCGCTCGATATCATGACTTTCGCGACCAGCGACTCGACTTGGCGCGAGGCACACTACGACTACGACGAGCTGACCGACCAGCGGCGCTGGTGGAACGAGCAGCTGACCAAGCTGGCCCGGGAGATGCCGGTCGGCCCCTGGGTACGCCCCCTGGTTCCCGGCACCCGGCTGGCCCTGGTCAAGGACGAGACGTGAGCCCATGCCCAAGGAAGCGCCGGGAGCTCCTCGAGACGGTCGTTCCGTGCCATCATGACGGGCAGGAGGCCACTTAACCTTATTGTAATCGTCAGAGAATTACCCTGGACACCTCGTGGTTAACTCCCCTAGAATCTTAATCGAATCATCGAAATCCTCGGCCTTGTTCGGGATCTAAACTTTGGCCCGTGGCGCGAAAGTTTGCTCTGTTGGATTGAATCCAAGGCGCTGGGCCGGGGTTCTTTCTCTTTGTGTGGGCATTTTCCTGGCCACCGCTCTGGCGAGCCCGGCTTCCGCGCGCTACGCCTCGATCGTGGTCGACAGCATGACCGGCCAGGTGCTCTACGAGGTCAACGCCGATACGCGGAACTACCCGGCCTCGCTCACCAAGATGATGACCCTTTATATGGCGTTCGAGGCGCTGGAAGACGGCCGGCTAAGACTGGATCAGAGCCTGAAGGTATCGCGGCGGGCGGCGCGCCAGCCGCCCTCCAAGCTGGGACTGAAGCGCAACCAGCGGATCACGGTGAAGCAAGCGATCCTGGCCCTGGTGACCAAGTCCGCCAACGACGTCGCCGTGGTACTGGCGGAAGCGCTCGGCCGGACCGAGCGCAAGTTCGCCCAGCAGATGAACAAGAAGGCCCAGCTCCTGGGCATGAAGCGGACCAACTTCCGCAACGCCTCGGGCCTGCCGAACCGCCGCCAGCTGAGCACGGCGCGGGACATGGCCAAGCTCGTCACCGCGCTGATCAGGCACTATCCGCAGTATTACAGCTTCTTCTCGGCGAAGACGTTCCGCTACCGCGGACGCACCCACACGAACCACAACACGCTGCTGACCAACTACGACGGCACCGACGGGCTGAAGACGGGCTACACCCGGGCCTCGGGCTATAATCTCGCGGCTTCAACCGTGCGGGACGGGCGTCGCCTGGTCGCCGTGGTGTTTGGCGGCAGGACGGCGCGTTCGCGGGACAAGCACATTACCGCGCTGCTCGAGAAGGGCTTTTCCAAGCCCATCCCGCTGGTGAGTCATACCCCCGGATCGAAGCCGGGCAAGCTGATCGCGGTGGGCGCGCCGGCAGTCAAGCAGAAGAGCCGGGCCAAGTTCGCGCGCGGGACTTCCGGCATGCTGCCGGTGCCGCAGCCCAAGCCCGAGGCACTGCTGACGGCGCGCCGCGCCGGCTCGCAGCTGGTGGAGACCGTTTCGATGGCGGGCCGCTGGGGCGTCCAGGTCGGCGCGTTCTATCGGGTGAAACCGGCCGAAAACGCCGCGTCGAAGGCCGCGCGTAAGCTGCCGAAGATACTCGGCGGAACCCAGGTGCTGATCCGCAAGATCAAGGGCCGGAAAGGACTGCTCTACCGCGCCCAGTTGATCGGCTTGAGCGAGAAGCAAGCCCGGCTCGCCTGCCGGCAGCTGAAGTCGGCCAAGATCGACTGCATGGTGGTCCGGGGCCCCAAGAAGCTGAAGGTCGCGCTCAACAACACGCGCGGCAGCTGATTAGGCGAACCGGCCGCCCCTTCACCGGGCGCACTCCGCAGAGAACCCTGCATCTGTCTCTCACGGGTCCGCCTGTCAAACATCCTTGACTTGCGTGGTTCGACAATTCGAGTAATTTCGAACCATGGATCCGAAGCAAGCGACACGGGCGCTCGCCGCCCTGGCCAGCGAGCATCGCCTCGCGATCTTCCGTCTGCTGATGCGGCAAGGCCCCAGCGGGCTGGCGGCGGGCGAAATCGCCAGGCGGCTCGACATGGCGCCATCCAGCCTCTCGTTCCACCTCGGTCAGCTCGAGGGCGCGGAACTCATTCACGCCTGGCGCCGCCAGCGCCATATCTTCTATGCCGTGAGCGTCGAGGGCACGCGGCGGGTCCTGTCATTCCTGACCCAGGATTGTTGCCAAGGGCACCCCGAGATCTGCGGCGAACTGACCGCGCAGTCGGATCTCTGCGATGACTGAAACGAGGGAGGGATCGATGAGCGGGAAGATCTACAATGTGCTTTTTCTCTGCACCGGCAACTCGGCGCGCAGCATCATGGCCGAGTGCATCATGAACCGGATCGGCGGCGACCGCTCGCGGGGCTACGGCTTCAGGGGTTACAGCGCCGGCAGCCACCCGGCCGGGCAGGTCAACCCCTACGCCCTCGAGCTGCTGGAGAGCGAGAATTATCCGGTTAAGGACCTGCGCTCCAAGGACTGGGCGGAGTTCGCCGAGAAGGGCGCACCACCGATAGATTTCGTCTTCACAGTCTGCGACAACGCGGCCGACGAGGTCTGCCCGGTCTGGCCCGGTCACCCGATGAGCGCGCATTGGGGCCTGCCCGATCCGGCGGCCGAGGACGGCCTGGAGGCCGAGAAGCGGATCGCCTTCGCCGAAGCCTTCCGCATGCTCTCCAACCGCATCAGCGTTTTCGCCAATCTGCCCATGGAGTCCCTGGACCGCCTGACCCTGAAGAAGCGGCTCGAAGAGATCGGGCGCTCCACCGCGGGCGCCGCAAAGCAAGACGCTTAGATTGGTGGTCCACACTTTCGACAAGCCCCGGCGCCTGACGGCGGAGGCACTGGGTACCGCTCTGCTGCTCGCCACCGTGGTCGGCTCGGGCATCATGGGTGAGCGCCTGGCGGGCGGCAACGTCGCCATCGCGCTGCTCGGAAACACCATCGCGACCGGGGCGATCCTCGTCGTCCTGATCCTGGTCTTCGGACCGATCTCGGGGGCCCATTTCAATCCGGCGGTAACCCTCAGCTTCGCGCTTCGCCGCCAGATATCGCCACCCGACGCCCTTCTCTACGTGGGCGCGCAGGTCGTCGGCGGGCTCGCCGGCGTCTTCGCCGCCCACTTCATGTTCGAGGAGGCAGTCCTGCAGTTCTCGACCAACAGCCGGACCGGCCCCGCCCAGTGGTTCGCCGAGATCGTCGCGACCTTCGGCTTGGTCGCGACCATCCTCGCCTGTGTGCGCTGGCGGCCACCGGTCGTGCCCTTCGCCGTCGGCCTCTACATCACGGCGGGCTACTGGTTCACCGCCTCGACCTCCTTCGCCAATCCCGCGGTGACGATCGCCCGGGGCTTCACCGACACCTTTTCCGGCATCCTGCCCGCCCACGTGCCCGGCTTTATTGTCGCTCAGCTCGTGGGATCGGTGCTCGCAACCCTGATTTTCGGCTGGCTTCTGGCGCCGCTGCCGGCGGAGAGCGCGGAGGGCGAATCGCTCAAGGAGCCGGCGGCGCGCTGAGCATTTCCTCCTGCTCGCGGCAAAGGGCGAGAATCTGCCGCTTGACGTGCCACGGCGTGTCGACCGATTGCAGGGTCAAGGCGCCGAACTCCAGCATCCAGCGTTCGAGCCGGGGCCGGAGCCGGGCCTTACCGTGCTTCTGCCAGCGATCGAAGCGCCAGGGCCGCGCCGAGACGACCCGGCCGCGGCGCGGCATGAAGATCCAGGCCGGATGGCGCCCGCCGTTCCGGTCGATGACCGTGGCGCGGCGCGGCGCGTAGTCCGGGCCCTCGTAATGGGCGATGGCGAGCAGGGCGTCGCCCGGCAGGTTCCGGACCAGAAGGCCGTCGAGCCGCCGGCCGCTGCGTCGGGTCAGGACCGGAAAGTCGCCGCGGGCCGCCCGCACCCGCCGATAGCCGGGCAGAACGGCCGGTTCCACCCGCATTTGGCGACAGCGCTCGCCGAGCACCGCGCGGCAGACGTCGTCGTCCATCAAGGTGCCGTAGAAGAAGAACCGCACGCTCCGCCCCGGGGTCAGTCCGCAGGCAGGGAAAGGCCGCAGGCCTCGAGATGCGCCGAGAGCGCGGCCTTTAGGCGGGCGAGCCCCGCCTGGTCGGCGGCCTCGCAGCGGGCGACCAGGACGTCCTGGGTGTTGGAGGCGCGCAGCAGCCACCAGCCGTCATCGGTCTTGACGCGCACCCCGTCGATCTCGTTGACCTCGGCCCCCTCGGCGGCCAAGCGCTTCTTGACCTCGCTGATCACCGGCTGCTTGCGGTCCTCAGCGCAGGGAAACCGCAATTCCGGCGTGTTGACCAGCGGCGGCAGGCCGTCCCGGTAGTCGGCCAGGCTGCGGCCGGAGCGGGAGACCGCGCCGATCAGGCGCACCGCGGCGTAGAGGCCGTCGTCGAAGCCGTAGTAGCGGTCGGCGAAGAACAGGTGCGCGCTCATCTCGCCGGCGAACAGCGCGCCGGTCTCGGCCATCTTCGACTTGATGAGGGAATGGCCGGTCTTCCACATGATGGCGTCGCCGCCGGCCGCGGCGATCCCGTCGAACAGCGCCTGGCTCGCCTTGACGTCTGCGATGAAGGTTGAGCCGGGATGCTGCTTCAGGATGTCCTCGGCCATCAGCAGCATGATCTGATCGCCCCAGAGAACGCGGCCCTGTCCGTCGATCGCGCCGATTCGATCGCCGTCCCCGTCGAAGGCCACGCCGAGGTCACAACCTTCGGCGAGCACCAGCTCCTTGATCTGGCGCAGGTTCGCTTCCACGGTCGGATCGGGGTGGTGGGCCGGAAACAGCCCGTCGATGGTCTCGTTCAGCAGCAGGTGCCGGCCCGGCAGGCGCTGCGTGAGCGCGGCCATGGCCTCGCCGGCGGCGCCGTTGCCGGCGTCCCAGGCGACCTTGAGGTCCCGGATCCCGTCATAGTCCTGCGCCAGGCGCTCGACGTAGCTGTCGAACACCGCATGGTCGCTGATCTCGCCTCGGCCCGATTCGAAGTCTCCCGCCTCCGCGATGCGCCCCAGATTCCGGACGTCGTCGCCAAAGAAAGCGGCCTTCTTGAGGGTCATCTTGAAGCCGTTGTAGTCGGGCGGATTGTGCGAGCCGGTCACCATCACGCCGCCGTCGACCGGCAGGGCGTGGGTCGCGTAGTAGAGCATCGGCGTCGGGCCGCGGCCGACCCGCCGCACGTCGACGCCGGCCGACGCGAGGCCCTGGACCAGCGCCGCCTCCAGTTCGGGCGACGAGAGGCGACCGTCGTAGCCGACCGCCGCCGCCGACCCGCCGCGCCGCCGGATGACGGTGCCAAAGGCGCGGCCCAGCGCCTCGGCGTCCTGTGCCGAGAGGGTCTTGCCGACGACCCCGCGGACGTCGTAGTCGCGCAGGATCGTGGGGTCGAAACGATGCTCCGAGATCGTCATCACACGGCCTCCTGCCGAACCTGCTGCGGGTCCAAGGGTCCGGGCCGACCGATCGAGCGGTAGCGGAAGCCGGCGGCGGCGACCTCGCCCGGCATGTAGATGTTGCGCAGGTCGACCAGGATCGGCTGGCGCAGCAGCTGCTTGGCGCGCGCCAGGTCGAGCGCCCTGAACTGGTTCCATTCGGTGATGATCACCAGGGCGTCGGCCTCGCGCATGGCGTCATAGGCGTCCTCGCACCAGACCACGCCGCCGAGCAGCGGCTCGGCCGCCCCCATGCCCTCCGGGTCGTAGGCGCGGATGGCGGCGCCCTCCGCCTGCAGCGCCGGTACGATATCGAGGCTCGGGGCCGCCCGCATGTCGTCGGTGTTCGGCTTGAAGGTCAAACCGAGCACCGCGAGGGTCTTGCCGCGCACGGAACCGCCGCAGGCCTCGATCACGCGCCCGGCCATGCTCTTCTTGCGCTCCTGGTTGACCGCGACCACGGTCTCCACGATCCGTACCCCGCCGCCGGCCTCGCGCGCCGTCTGCACCAGCGCCTCGGTGTCCTTGGGGAAGCACGACCCGCCGTAGCCCGGCCCCGGGTGCAGGAACTTCGAGCCGATCCGCCGGTCGAGTCCGATGCCGCGGGCCACCTGCTGAATGTCCCCGCCGACCCGCTCGCAGAGGTCGGCCATCTCGTTGATGAAGGTGATCTTGGTGGCGAGAAAGGCGTTGGCGGCGTACTTGGTCAGCTCGGCGGTTTCCAGGGTCGAGAACAGGATCGGCGTCTCGTTGAGATAGAGCGGCCGGTAGATTTGCTTCATGACCTCCTTGGCGCGCTCGGCCTCGCAACCGAGGACCACGCGGTCTGGGCGCATGAAGTCCTCGATAGCGGCGCCCTCACGCAGGAACTCGGGGTTCGAGACGACGTCGAATGCGGCGTCCGGCCGCGCCTTGCGAATGGTCTCGGCGACCTTGCGCCCGGTCCCGACGGGCACGGTCGATTTGGTCACCACGACGGTGTAGCCGTCCATGGCGAGGGCGACCTCGCGCGCAGCCGCGAAGACGTAGCGCAGGTCAGCCTTGCCGTCGGCCTCGTCCCGCGGGGTGCCGACTGCGAGGAAGACGGCGTCGGCCTCGGCGACCGGCCCGGCCAACTCGGTTGAGAACGACAGCCGCCCGGCCTCTGCGTTCTCTGCCACCAACCTGTCGAGCCCGGGTTCGAAAATGGGAATGCCGCCCTCGTTCAGGGCGCGGATCTTCTTGGCATCCTTGTCGATGCAGACCACGTCGTGGCCGAAGGACGAAAAGCAGGCCCCGGACACCAGCCCGACATAGCCCGTGCCGATCATCGCTATGCGCATTCTCTCCGATCCTCCAGAATTTGGCCCTTAGCGTAGCACCATGCCGGTCCTTCGCTTGCGAAAGTGCTGCGCATCCTGACCGCCGCGGGACCGATCACGAGGGCTGATAGCGCTTGAGGATCTCGGTCAGCTCGGGCGCCAGGTCCGGCCGCGCCAGGGCGAAGGCGATGTTGGCCTCCAGGAAGCCGGCCTTGTTGCCGCAGTCGAAGCGCGTGCCCTCGAAGCGGAAGCCGTGAAACGGAATCCGTCCGATCGTCCGGGCCATGGCGTCGGTCAACTGGACCTCGTCGCCCGCGCCCTTCTCCTGGCGATCGAGCTCGTCGAAGATCTCCGGCTGCAGGATGTAGCGGCCGATGATCGAGAGGGTCGAGGGCGCCGCCTCGGGCGCCGGCTTCTCGACCAGTCCCTTGACCGCCGCCAGACGCCCGTCGTCGCTCACCACGTCGAGGATGCCGTAGCGCGAGGTCTGTTCGCGCGGCACGTCCATGACCGCGGCCACGTTGCCGCCAATCTTGTTATAGACCTCGGCCATCTGCTTGAGGCAGGGCTGATCGGACAGGATCAGGTCGTCCGCCAGAAGCACGGCGAAGGGCTCGTCGCCGACCAGGTTGCGCGCGCACCAAACGGCGTGGCCGAGTCCGAGCGGCTCCTGCTGCCGGGTATAGGCGACCTGGCCCGGTGTCGGCAGCAACCGCTCGATCTCTTCCAACTCGGCCGACTTGCCGCGCGCCTGCAGGCTGTCGTGAAGTTCCCAGCTGTGATCGAAGTGATCCTCGATCGCCGTCTTGCCGCGGCCGGTCACGAAGATAAATTCCTCGATCCCCGCGGCGCGGGCCTCCTCGACCGCGTACTGGATCACCGGCTTGTCGACCACCGGCAGCATCTCCTTCGGCATAGCCTTGGTCGCCGGGAGAAAGCGCGTGCCCAGCCCGCCGACCGGAAAGAGCGCCTTGCGCAGCGGGCGGGGGTCGGTGGTTTTGGCGGTGGTCATATGGCGGATCCCCGGGAGAAGAACGGCGTCAAGGCGGCTCTATGCGCGTGACTGAAAGCCCGGGGTATGCCACAGGCGACCCCTCGGCACAAGCGGGGAGCGCACCCAGAAACCGCGTAACATCAGTTGATTAACAGCCGTTCGGTGGACCGGAGCCGGGCCCCTCGCGCCGGGTCGGCGGGGCTACCTACTCGCCCAGCAGCAGCGACTTCGCCTGGTTGATCTTGGCCGCCAGGTAATTCGAGCCGCCGAGATCGGGATGGATCTTCTGCATCAGGCGGCGGTGCGCCTCGCGGATCTCCTTTTCGCCGGCGCCTTCCTGGAGACCCAGGACGGCATAGGCCTCTTCCCGGGTCATGATGCCGGGTCCCTGGCCTGCCTGGGCACCGGCCCGGCCCGCATCGGCCCCGGCGGCCTCCCGCCAGTCGTCCGGCTGGGTCCGGTCAAGGTAGGCTTCGAGCACCGCCGCCGACTGGCCGTCGTTCGCCGCGCACTCCTGCAGCAGCGCGAGCAGTTGCGGCAGGTCGAGATCGTCGAGCCGCCCGCCGGCGAACTGGCCTTCGAGGATCTCGCCGTTCATGGCGCCGCTGTCGTGATCAAGCGTCATGCGCAGGTAGCGGGTGGTGATCTCGGAGGTCTGCCCCGGGCTCGGACCGGTGGCCGCCTTCAGCCGCTGCCACAGCGGACCGCCGCGGGCGAGCAGGATGCTGGCAAGGAAGATCAGCAGCGGAACGAGCAGGCTGCGCGCGAAGGCCAGCGCGGCGAGGGCGAGAAGCCCGCCCAGGATCAGCGCCACCCAGCGCAAGGCCTTGAGCACGTCCTTCGGCTCCGCGTTGATGAACCAGCGGCCGAGCAGGATCGACGCGACCAGAATCGCGATGCCGAGTATGAAATAGGCGATCATGAGACCGCGCCCGCCGCCGGCACTACTTCACCTGGTGGGTCAGCTGTTTGACCACGCCGCCGTGACGCTGGGAATAGTCGGCCAGCGCGCGCCGCCCACCGGCGGCAAAGACCGCGACGGCGGCCAAGAGGTCGCGAAGCTGCTGGGGCGAGTTGGCGTCGAACGGACAGAAGGCGCCGCCCGACAGCCGGGCGACCTGACGGAACGCATTGGCGGCGATCGGGTCGGAACCCTCATGGAACATGAAGCAGGGAACGCCGAGCAGGCCGAGCTCGCCGGCCAGGTGGCCGAGCTTGTCGATGTCCTCTTCGAGGCTGTCGCCCACGAAGACCAGGGCGTTGACCTTTTCCGCCTTGGCCTGCTTGGCGGCGTGCTTCAGCAGCTTGGCGATCTGGGTGTGGCCGGCCAGGCAGAACACCTTGGTCATGCGGCGCAGCATCTCCTTGGATTCGGAGATCCAAGGACTGGCGTGGAACTCGCCGAAGCCGCGGTAGTAGGCGAGCTGGATCTCCAGCCCGCCCAGCGCCGAGGTCTCCTGGAACATCTGCGCCTGGATGTGGCTGGCGCGGTCCCAGGTCGGCTGACGGCTGGCCGTCGCGTCCATGGCGAAGATCAGGCGCCCGCGCTGGCCCGGGGTGTGCGGGCTCGGCGTGGTCGCGACCTTGCGCAGGAAGCTGTCGATCTCCGCGCTGGAAGACTTCCGGCTCGGTAGCTTGCTGTCGCCTGGCACCCTCGATCTCTCCTTCGCTTAAGCACCGCCCGGGCGGCCGACACGGTATATACGGCGCAAAGCGCCGCGCCGCTCAAACGGCCCCGATGATAGCACTACAGACTATATTTAGGGACGCCCGAGGCCGTGCGGTAGCCACGAGGGAGCGGACCGTCAGGCCGGCCTCAGCCAGACCGCCGTGTCGTGGTAAACCGCCCCGCCACGCGGCGCCCCGGCGTCCGCGCTGACCAGGGTATTGATGCCCCGGCCCTCCTCGAAGGCGCTGTTGGGCCAGATGCTCTCGACCACCAGGACATCGGGCTGGAGGCCGTCGAAGACCTGGGCGTGCAGCACGACGCTGCCGAGACGGTTGCCGATCCGGACCCGCGCGCCGTCGGCGATGGCCAGGCGGCCGCAGGTCTCGGGATGCAGGAAGACCGTCGGACGGCCCTCCCGCTTCCGGCTGCCCGGCGTCTCCGTGAAGCTGGTGTTGAGGTAGCTGCGGGCCGGCGCGGTCACCATGCGGAAGGGGTGATCGGCGTCGGCGGCGTCGATGGTCTCCCAATGCCCCGGCAGGGCCGGCATGGCCTCCGCGTCGCGGCCGACCCGGCGCCAGTCCGCGCGGAAGTGGAAGCGCCCGTCCGGCTGAGCGAAGCCGTCCAGGAAGTGCGCCTTCTCGAACGGCTCGGCGCAGTCGAGCCAGTGCTCGCGCCAGACCTGCTCGGCCGAGGAGTGGCCCGAAGCCTCGAAGGTGGCGGCGATCAGCTCCCAGGCGGTCATCTCGAATCCGGGGTGCTCGGCGCCGACGCGCTCGGCCAGCGCGCAGACCACCTCGTGGTTCGAGCGGCACTCGGGCAGCGGCGGGATCACCGCCTTCGCGACCTGGAGGAAGGTGTGGCCGCTCGCCGTGTAGTAGTCGTCGTGCTCCAGGAAGGTGGTCGCCGGCAGCACGATGTCGGCCATGGCCGCGGTCTCGGTCATGAACTGCTCGTGCACGCAGGTGAAGAGGTCGTCCCGCGCCAGGCCCTCCAGGCACTTGGCGCTCTCCGGGCAGATCACCGCCGGGTTGGTGTTCTGGATGAACAATGCCGTGACCGGCGGCCCCGCGCCCAGGTCGCGCCGGTCGCCGGTCAGGATTGGCCCGAAGCGCGACTGGTCGAGGGACCGCACCGACTTGTCCAGGCGGTCGAGCCCCTCGATCAGGGTCTTGTCCAGGTGGTAGATCGCGCCGTTGCCCCACAGCGCCCCGCCGCCCTCGACCTGCCAGGCCCCGGTGATGGTCGGCAGGCAGGAGACGGCGTGCACGTTGGCGGCGCCGTTGCGCGAGCGCGAGAAGCCGTAGCCGACCCGGATGAAGCTGCGCCGGGTCGAGCCGTAGAGCCGGGCGAAACCCTCGATCTCCTGAACCGCCACGCCGGTGATCGCGGCGGCCCAGGCCGGCGTGGCCGCCGCGTAGTGCGCCTCGATCTCGGCGTCCCAGTCGCTCAGCCGGCCGAGGTAGTCCCGGTCCGCCAGGCCGTCGCGCAGCAAGACGTGGCCGACCGCCGCCGCCAGGGCGCCGTCGGTTCCGGGCTTGGGCATGAGGTGCAGGTCGGCCTGCTGGGCGGTGCCGGTGCGGTAGGGGTCGACCACGACGAGCTTGGCCCCGCGCGCCTTCCGCGCCTTGGCGATGTGGCTCATCACGTTGACCTGGGTGTTCACGGGGTTTCCGCCCCACACCACGATCACGTCGGACTGGGCGATCTCGCGGGTATCGACGCCGGCCTTGACGCCGACCCCGGCGAGCCAGCCCGACTCGGCCAGCGTGGTGCAGACCGTCGACCACTGCCGGGAGTAGCCCTTGGCGTGGCGCAGGCGCTCGATGCCGTCGCGCTGCACGTGGCCCATGGTGCCGGCGTAGAAGTAGGGCCAGACCGTCTCGGCGCCAAAGCGCTGCTCGGCCTTAAGGAGCGCCTCGGCGGTCTCGTCGAGCGCCGCCTCCCAGGAGACCTCCTCGAAGCTCTCGATCCCGCGGCCCTTCTCGCCGACCCGCCGCAGGGGGCGGGTCAGGCGGTCGGGGTGGTGGACCCGTTCGGCGTAGCGCGCGACCTTGGCGCAGATCACACCCTCGGTGTAGGGATTGCCGCCGGCCCCACGGACCCGCCCGATGCGGCCCCCGGCCAGGCGCTCGACCTCCAGCGCGCAGGTGCTGGGGCAGTCGTGGGGGCAGGTCGAATGGACCCACTCGGAAGCGGTCTTGGCGTCGAGGGGCATGGCCGAGCGCCTTCTCGTGGAAGCTCCGTCGCGGCGCCGAGGGTAGCGGCGAACCGGAGCCGCTTCAATCAGGACGAAGCGGCAGGGTGTCGGTCCTCAGGATTAGCCTTCTTTCTTCCTGGGCCGCATGGCCGCCCACTCTTCGTCGGTCAGGTTCTCCATGATCGAGAACTGGCCGGCGCCCTTGACCCAGCCGGCGCCGTCGATGGTGACCACCTCGCCGCTGACGTAGGCCGAGCCGTCGGCCACCAGGTAGACCGCGAGGTCGGCCAGCTCGCGGTGCTCGCCGACCCGGCCGAGGGGGATCCGGCGCAGCCATGCGCGCTCGGCCTCCTCGCTGGGGATCAGCCGTTCCCAAGCGCCCTTGGTCGGAAAGGGCCCGGGCGCGATTGCGTTGAGGCGGATGTCGTGGGGACCCCACTCGGCCGCCAGCGAGCGGGTCATGGCCAGCACGCCGGCCTTGGCCATGGCCGAGGGCACGACGTAGGGCGAACCGGTCCAGGCGTAGGTCGTGACGATCGAGAGCACGTTGCCCGGTGCGCCGTCTTCGATCCAGCGCTTGCCGCAGGCCCAGGTCACGTAGGCCGAGCCGTGCAGCACGATGCCCAGGACCGCGTCGATCGCCCGCGGCGACAGGGTCTCGGACTTGGCGATGAAGTTGCCGGCCGCGTTGTTGACCAGGACATCCAGGCCGCCCTGCTCGTCCCAGATCGCCCCGACCATCGCTTCGACAGCGTCGGGATCGCGGATGTCGCAGGCGTAGACCTGGGTCCGCTCGCCGAACGCGCCGTCGAACTCGGCCTTGGTCTCGGCGAGCACCGCCTCGCGGCGCCCGCAGAGGGACAGCCGCGCGCCCAGCTCGAGGAAGCGATGGGCCATGGACTTGCCCAGGCCCGTACCGCCGCCCGTGACCAGGATCCGTTTCCCCTCCAGCAACCCCGCCGCGTACATGAGCCCCTCTTTGTTTTCCCGGTCCCGCCTCAGGGTCCGAAGACGAGGCCGACCACCTGGCCGTTGGCCAGCTGCAGCGCCACCTCGGGGCGCCCGACGCCGTTGTCCACGACCTGCAGCGAAGAGGTCACCTCGGCGCCGAGATCCACCTGGATCAGCTCCTCCATGGGTCCGCCGGCGAAGGTCACGACGCGCAGGCGCGTGCGCGCGTTGTCCGGCACGATGAGATCCGGCACGGCGTCGCCGTTGGTGTCGAGAATGGCCGAGAGCCCAAGCTCGGGCGCGCCGATCCGATGGTTGGAGAAACCCTCGACCCGGTGGAAGGCGACCAGGCGCCCGCCTTCGAGACGGCTGAGCACGAGGGTGCCGCCGATGTGCGGGGTCTCGACATAGGCGACTTCGCGCCGCCCGTCGCCGTCGAAATCGTCGACGCCGATCGGATTGAGCCAGCGGAAGGCCTTTCCGATGGGCTCGCTCTCGGCGACGATGCTGAGCCTCCCTTCGGACAGCCCGACCAGGACCAGGCGGGCGCCCAGGCTGACGTGGGTCTTGACCAGCAGGATCTCGGAGAGGCCGTCGCCGTTCAGGTCGACCAGCCGCGGGATGCGGTCCTCGAAGACCTCGTTGGCGGGGAGCTTCAAGGACAGGATATCGCCGCTCGCCGTCTCGACCGCGAGTCCGGAAGCCTCGACCGGGTCGCCCAGCACGCCGTGCGCGTAGCGCGTCGTCGGACCGATCAACCAGGCGGTCCGGATGTTGCCTTCGCCGCGGCTGACGACTCCGTCCGGCAGCGAGCCGCCGGCCGCCCCCTCGCCCGCGGTCTCCGGCGGAAAGGGCAGCTCGGTGCGCGGCACCTGTTGAACCTGGATGGCGCCCGTCTCCGACGCCGCGGAGACTGCAACGGCGAGGATGAGGAGGCTAAGGCACCGGATCGGAAGCGAAGCTGTGAGCCTGGTCAAGAGGCGACTCCTAACGCACAAGACCGAGTTTTAAACCGCGCGGGATCGTGGCAGAGCCGAATGAAGTGGTCAAACCGTTCCCCCCGGGGTTCCGATCTGCGGAGCCAGCCGGAGGCCCCATGATCAGCTAAGAAAACAACGGAAAGTGTTTGCAAAAGCCCCTGATATCACTGGTTTTTCTCGCCGTCTCGCCGAGCATGCCGGCGTGCCGCGATCCTGCCGAGAACGAGCGCGCCGAATATTGACACAAGCACCACGACAAGAATCAGCATCACCAGGAAGATGCCGCCGATTTCTTCTTGTGGCAGCTGAAAGTACGCGACCACACCAAGTGCCAGAACCGCCGCAAGACCGCCGAAAGTCAGATCGGGTGGCAGCCTGAAGATCCAGCCCGCGAGCATCGTCAGCGTAGTCTTGCGATTCATTTCCAAAGACCACCACGGAGCGGCTGCTCGAGAGATGCAGGAAAATCCAAACATTGATTTAAGAAGCACCCTAGAGCGGTCTCAGCGGCCTGACGCATAACTGAAATCTTGAAGTGGTGGACAGGCGCGAGAACGTCCCCTTACTCTCTCCCGCGTTGTACCGGAGTCTCATACAGCAACAATCCAAAGGGGGAGGGTTGAATGTCGTTCCGTGGTCGTCAATTCGCAGCCGTCGCAGTCTCACTCGCGTTCCTGGCGTCGGTGCCCGCCGCCGCAGACGACGATGACGACGGAGGCGACTATGGAAAGCGGCCCGACTTCGTGACGGGACCGATCAGCCGCATCGTCTACGACGGCGTGAACGACGACCTCCTGACCGGCGGCCTGGGCAAGGACGGGCTCGCCTTCCTCACCCCGCCACCGGCGCTTGCGGACCCCCTGAACCCGACCGCCGCGGAGCTGCGGCGCCTCGCGATCTACAACAACTACCGCGCCCTGATCGACACCACGGAAGGCGGCGGCTACGGCACCATCTACGGGCCGAACATCCGGGCCGACGGTTCCGACTCCATGGAGCAAGGCCTGATCCCCGGTGTCGAGGTCATCGCCTTCGCCAACGCCCGCTCGGACGGTGATGACGAGGATGACGATGACGACGGCGGCTCGGCGCGCCGCAACGTCACCATGATGGTCCAGGTGCCGGACAGCTTCGATCCCGCGCAGGCCTGTATCGTGACCGGCCCCTCCTCTGGCTCGCGCGGCGTCTACGGGGCGATCGGCACCTCTGGCGAGTGGGGCCTCAAAAACGGCTGCGCGGTCACCTACACGGACAAGGGCACAGGCACCGGCGCGCATTACCTGCAGGACAACACGGTCGGCCTGATCGACGGGAAGCGCCAGGACGCGCGCCTGGCCGGCAGGAACTCCACCTTCACCGCGCCGATCTCCAAGCGGCAGCGCCAGGCCTTCAACGCAGAGACGCCGAACCGCTTCGCCTTCAAGCACGCCCACTCGCAGCGCAATCCGGAGAAGGACTGGGGCCGCGACGTTCTGCGGTCCATCGAGTTCGCCTTCTACGTCCTGAACAAGGAGTACCCCCGCGCCGGCCTCCACCCGTCCAACACCATCGTCATCGCTTCCAGCATCTCGAATGGCGGCGGCTCCTCGGTGCGCGCGGCGGAGCAGGACCGCAAGGGCCTGATCGACGGCATCGCGGTCTCCGAACCCAACGTCAATCCGCGCTTTGATCCGCGCTTCACCATCGTGCAGGGCGACGACGCGCCGATCGTCAAACACAGCCGCAGCCTCTACGACTACACGTCGCTGGTTCATCTCTATCAGGGCTGCGCCAATCTCGATCCGGCCATCGCAGACGCCGGTGCCAACTTCTTCGGCACCGGCGGTGACTTCGAGGCACTCGGCGTCGCACGCTGCGCTTCCCTGGCCTTGCTCGGCCTGCTGAGCGCATCGGATCTCGAAGACCAAGCCGCCGAAGCCCAGCGGATCATCAACGACTTCGCGATCCAGCCGGAGCAGAACATCGTCCAGCCGTCGCATTGGACCTTCTTCATTCCCCAGGCGGTGACCATCACCTACGCCAAGGCCTACTCCCGGGCCAGCGTGCTCGACAACGTCTGCGGCTACAGCTTCGCGGCGGACGTTGCGCTGGCCCCGGCGCCAATCAGTCCGTCGGGTGAGGCCATCCTCTTCTCCACATCCGGCGGCATCCCGCCCACCGGCGGGGTCCAGGTCATCAACAACGATTCGCTCGGGGGCCCTCTGCGGGACAGCTTCTCCATATCGTCGAACGGCGTGGCGGATCAAAACATCGAAGGCGCGCTCTGCGCGCGCGCCCTTGCTACCGGCCGCGACCCGGTCAGCGGGGACCGTCTCGAGGGCGCAGAGCGGAAGCGCCACAAGGCTCTGCTGCGTGGGATCAAGGAAGTCCGGGCGAAGGGCGACCTCGGGGGCCTGCCGGCGATCTTCGTCACCGGGCGCAACGACGCCATTCTGCCGATCAACCACACCTCGCGCGCCTACTTCGGGCTCAACGCGGTGGTCGAGGGTACCGACAGCAACCTGCGCTATTACGAGATCCTGAACGCCCAACACCTCGACGCGTTCAACGCTTTCTTCCCGGAGTTCGCGCAGGCCTTCATCCCGCTGCACCACTACTTCCTCGAGGCGCTCGACATCATGCTCGACCACCTGCGCAACGGCACGGCGCTGCCGCCGAGCCAAGTGGTCCGGACCGTACCCCGCAGCATAGAGGGCCCCGACCTGTCCGACGCCAACCTGCCGGAAATCAAGTCGCCGGCTGCCGAAGGCGACGAGATCACCTTCGCCGAAGGACAGGTCCGGATTCCGGATTGAGCGGGTACCAGAACGAGGGCGGGCTGGCCTTTTCGGCCGGGCTCCCTATCTGTCTGGAATGGCGGGGCGGTTGGCGCCCCGCCTTTTCATGAGCCGGGAGGACGAACGAAATGGCAGAGCGGCATTGGAAGGTTTACCTGTCGGGCGAGATCCACACCGACTGGCGCGAGCAGATCGCGGCCGGTATAGCCCAGGCCGGCCTTCCGATCCGGCTCGACGCGCCGGTCACGGTTCACGAAGACAGCGACGACTGCGGAACCGTCATCCTGGGCGCAGAGGACAAGGCCTTCTGGCACGACAGGAAGGGCGCGGCGATGAACGCGATCCGCACGCGAACGCTGATCGGCGAGGCCGACGTCGTAGTGGTGCGCTTCGGAGACAAGTATCGGCAATGGAACGCCGCCTTCGATGCCGGCACCGCGTCGGCGCTCGGCAAGGCGGTGATCACACTGCACGACCCGGCTCTCAATCACGCCCTCAAGGAGGTCGACGCCGCCGCGCTCGCGGTCTGCGAGACGCCCGAGCAGGTCGTGCAGACCCTGGCCTACGTGATCCAGGGCCGCCTGCCCAGCCGTTCCGGCAGCCTGGCGGCGGAGTAAGGAAGCTCGGCCGGAGCCGGACCGGCCGGCGGCCATTTCGATGCCACCGGGCGGCCCGCTCCCCCGGCCACGGCACGCTACATGCCGGTCTCGACCCGGGTCGGACTGACCACAGTCCAGGTGACGCCATTTGCCGCGCCCTCCAGGGCGGCGGTTATGACGAGGGTCACTCAGCCGAAGAAAACCGCTAGTCTGGAAGGGCCTGGATTGCGGCCAGCCAGTCACCACTATGACAGATCCAACACCGGGTCGGCCGCCGGCGGATTGAGAACGGCGAAACCATGCTGCCTCGGGGATCGACCTACCAGGAACTGCAGGACGGCTTCGTCTGGCGGGTCCCGGATCGCTACAACATCGGCGTGGATATCTGCGACAAGTGGGCCGGCAGCGACCGAGTCGCGCTAGTGCACAAGCGCGCGGACGGCGCGGTCGAACGCTACAGCTTTCAAGACCTCGCGCGGGACTCGAACCGCCTGGCCAACCTGCTTGCGGCGCGCGGACTAGGACGCGGGGACCGGATCGGCGTGCTTCTGCCCCAGGCCCCGGAGACCGCGCTGGCCCACATCGCCGCCTATAAGCTGGGCGCCATAGCCGTCCCGCTCTTCACCCTCTTCGGTCCCGAGGCCCTCGCCTTCCGCCTGGCGGACAGCGGCGCCAAAGCCCTGATCACCGACCACGCCGGTATTGAGAAGATCACCGGGATTCGCGACGCGCTGCCGGGGCTGTCGATCCTGCTGTCGGTCGACGGCCCTGCTGCGGATGCCGAGGACTTCCACGGCCGGCTCGCCGAGGCTTCAGACGGCTTCGAGGCGGTCGACACGGCGGCTGACGACCCGGCGCTGATCATCTACACCTCGGGCACCACCGGCCCGCCTAAGGGTGCGCTCCACGCCCACCGGGTGCTGCTCGGCCACCTGCCCGGTGTCGAGCTGCCCCAGGAGCTCTTTCCGCAACCCGGCGACCTGTTCTGGACGCCGGCCGACTGGGCCTGGATCGGCGGCCTGATCGACGTGCTCCTGCCGGCCTGGCACCATGGCGTGCCGGTGCTGTCCCACCGCTTCGCCAAGTTCGACCCCGAGGCCGCCTTCGCGCTGATGGCCGAGTTCGGCGTGCGCAACGCCTTCATGCCACCGACCGCGCTCAAGATGATGCGGCGCGTCGCCCATCCCTGCGAGCGCTGGGACTACGATGTCCGGTCCATCGGCAGCGGCGGAGAGACCCTGGGCGCCGAGCTGCTCGACTGGGGCCGCGAGGCCTTCGGCCTGACGATCAACGAGTTCTACGGCCAGACCGAATGCAACCTCGTGGTCTCCAACTGCGCCGGGATCATGCCGGTCAAGCCCGGCGCCATGGGCCGCGCCGTCCCGGGCCACGAGGTCGCGGTGGTCGACGAGGCAGGCGTTCCCCTGCCCGACGGCGAGACCGGCGGCGTCGCGATCCGGCGGCCCGATCCGGTCATGTTCCTGAAGTACTGGAACAACCCCGAGGCCACGGCGGCCAAGTTCCGGGGCGACTGGCTGATCACCGGCGACACGGCGGCGCGCGACGCCGAGGGCTATTTTCACTTTGTCGGCCGGGACGACGACGTGATCACCTCGGGCGGCTACCGCATCGGCCCGGGCGAGATCGAGGACTGCCTGCTCAAGCACCCGGCCGTGGCCATGGCCGCCGCGGTCGGCGTACCGGATGCTGAGCGCACCGAGCGGGTCAAGGCCGTGCTGGTGCTCAACGAGGGCTTTCAGCCGAGCGACGCCCTGACCGCCCAGATCCAGGCCTACGTGAAGACCCGCCTGGCCGCCCACGAATACCCGCGCGAGGTCGAGTACCGCGACAGCCTGCCAATGACCGCAACCGGCAAGATCATGCGCAAGGACCTGCGCTAACGGCTCTTTCTAGTCATTGTCGGACTTGTTCCGGCAATCCAGAGCGGTGCGCAACTCTGGATGCCCGGATCAAGTCCGGGCATGACAGACAAGAAGCCCTTACTCCAACTCGACGCCGTAGTCCTCCCGCGCCGCTTCGGCCGAGACGAAGCCCTGGGCGACGTCCTCGGCGATGCTCTCATCCGACCGCTCGCGCGGGTCGCCGAGGCCGCCGCCGCCGGGCATCTCGAGGATCAGGCGGTCGCCGGCGGGCACGTCCTGGCGACCCTTGCCTTTGAGCTCCTTGCCCGAGGCGAGGCGCACCCGGCCGGTCTTGCCGTCCTGGCCGCCGAAGCGGCCGCGCGGCGCGTGCTCGACCCGGTCGAAGATTGCCGAGATCGTGAAGGGCGCGCCCTCGGCGTGCTCGATCTCCATGACCTGGCCGACGCCGCCCCGGTGGCGGCCGGCGCCGCCGGAGTCGGTCCGGTACTCCTTTTTCCAGATCACGATGGGCGCGATGGTCTCGTTGATCTCGACCGGCGTGTTGCGCACGCCCGAGGGAAAGGCGGTGGCCGAGAGGCCGTCCTTGCCGGGCCGGGCGCCGGTGCCGCCGGCGTGGAACATGGAGATGACGAAGTCCCCGCCCGTGTCCCCCTCGCCCGCGCCGCGCCCGCCCAAGAGAGTCGGGATCCAGAGGCAGGAGGTGCCCTCGGCCGGCACCTTGCCGCCGTTGGCCTGGGCGAGACAGCCGAGCACCACGTCGGGCAGCATCTGGCCGATGACGTGGCGGATCGCCACGGCGCAGGGCGGCGGCGCGTTCAGGATCGAGCCCGCCGGCGCCGAGGCGCGCACCGGCTCGAGCGAGCCCGCGTTGTTCGGCACCTGTCCGCCGACCACGCAGCGCACCCCGAAGGAGGCGTAGGCCTGGGTATAGGTCAGCGGCACGTTGATGCCGTAGCGGGAGATCGGCGACGTGCCGTCGAAGTCGAGGTCGATTCCCTTGTCGCCGACGGTCATCTTGAGAACCAGATCGATCGGCGCCTCGTAGCCGTCTATGCGCATTGCGTTTTCGTAGGTCCCCGGCTCGAGCTTTTGGATCTCCACCAGCATGGCCTCGCGGGAATGGCCGATGATGTGGGCGGCCAGCTCGTCGAGGCTGTCGAGCGCGAACTCGCGCATCATGTCGAGCAGGCGCCGGCTGCCCGTGTCGTTGCAGGCGGCGAGCGAATAGAGGTCGCCCTCGACCTGCACCGGCTCGCGCACGTTGGCGCGCACCAGCGCCAGGAGGGACTCGTTCATCGCGCCGCGCTTGGCGAGCGGCATGATCGGGACGTATAGCCCCTCCTCGTAGACCGAGCGCGCGTCGGGGCCGAAGCCGAGCCCGCCGACGTCGACCACGTGGCTGGTCGAGGCGAACAGCGCGACCAGCTTGCCGTCCTTGAAGGCCGGCGAGACCACGGTGAAGTCGTGCAGGTGGCCGGTGCCGAGCCAGGGGTCGTTGGTGACGTAGTGGTCGCCCTCCTCCATGGTCTCCGGCGGATACTTCCGCAGGAAGAATTCGACCGAGGCGGCCATGGCGTTGACGTGGCCCGGCGTGCCGGTAACCGCCTGGGCCAGCATGCGGCCGTGGACGTCGAAGACCCCGGCGGAGAGGTCTCCGGCCTCGCGCACCGAAGTGCTGAAGGCGGTGCGGATCAGGGTCTGCGCCTGCTCCTCGACGACAGAGATCAGGCGGTTCCACATGATCTGCAGGTGCAGCGCTTCCAGCGCGGACTTCTTGCTCATGGCTGCGCTCCTTCAGGGTGCCGGCTCAAGACCAGATGGCCCAAGGCGTTCATCCTCGCCGAGAAGCCGGCGGTCACGACCGTCGTAGTCTGGTCCTCGACGATCAGGGCCGGCCCCGCGACCTCGGCACCGACGCCAAAATCGGCGCGCCGGAAGACCGGCACGTCCTGGAACTCGGCGGTCCCGGCGTCGAACAGAGGCCGGCGCGCGAAGGCCTCCGGCGCGAGCGCCCGGTCCGAAGATTCAGCCGGCGGCTCGGATTTCGGCAGCCTGGTCGTGACGGTGAGCGTCCAGCTCAACACCTCGACGTCGAGGCCGGGGATGATGCGGCCGTAGAGCCGGCTGTAGGCCGTGTCGAAGGCCTCCTGGAGTAGCGCGCCGTCGACGGCCGCGAGCCTTCGGTTCGGCAGCACCACGCTGATCTCGTGCCCCTGGCCCACGTAGCGCATGAAGGCCTCGCGGACCTCGTCCAGCTCGGCCTCGGGGGCGGCGCCTCGGACGATCTCCAGAGCCTCCGCCGACATCTCCTCCAGGGTCCGGTTGACCGGTTCCGGGTCGAAATCGGAGAGGCGCAGGTAGCGGCTGCGCACGACCTCGTAGGCGATCGGCGCGCGCAGGAAGCCGATCGCCGAGCCGACTCCCGCGCCCGCGGGCACGAGAACCTGGTCGAGCCACAGCTTCTCGGCGAGGCGCGCGGCGTGCAGCGGCGCCGCGCCGCCGAAGGCGATCACGGTGCGGCCGGCGACCTCCTTGCCCCACTCGATGGCGTGGACCCGCGCCGCGTTGGCCATGTTCTCGTCGACCACCTCGCTGATCGCGAAGGCGCCCAGGGCCTCGGTCAGGCCGAGCGCCGCGGAGACCGCGCCGGTGACGGCGGCCCGCGCTTTCTCCGGCGCCAGCTGGACCCTGCCGCCGGCGAAGCGTTCCCGGTCGATGCGGCCGAGCAAAAGGTCGGCGTCGGTCACGGTCGGCTGGTTCCCGCCCTGGCCGTAGCAGGCCGGGCCCGGGTCGGCGCCCGCGCTCTCGGGCCCGACGGTGACCCGCTTCATGGCGTCGACCGCGGCGATCGAGCCGCCGCCGGCGCCGATCTCGACCATCTCGATCGCCGGGATCCGCAGCGGCAGGCCGCTGCCCTTGAGGAAGCGGTAGGCGCGGGCGACCTCGAAGCTGCGCGAGGTCAGCGGACGGGCCTCGTCGATCAGGCAGACCTTGGCCGTGGTCCCACCCATGTCGTAGGACAGCACCCGGTCGAGCCCGCAGTCCTCGGCGATGCGGCAGGCCAGGATCGCCCCGCCGGCGGGCCCGGACTCGACCAGACGGATCGGGAACTTCACCGCCGTCTCGAAGCCGGTCAGCCCGCCGCCCGAGGTCATCAGCAGGAAGGGACAGGTGAAACCCTCTTCGCGCAGGCGGCCCTCGAGACGGGTCAGGTAGCGCGCCATGATCGGCTGGACGTAGGCGTTGGCGCAGGCGGTCGAGAGCCGCTCGTACTCGCGGATCTCGGGGCAGACTTCCGAGGAGAGGGTGATCGGCAGGTCGGGCAGCGCGGCGCGGACCGCTTCGGCCACGGCCACCTCGTGTGACGGGTTGGCGTAGGCGTGGATCAGGCCGATCGCCAGGCTCTCGACCTCTTCCCGCCGGATCCGCTCGGCCAGGGCGCGCGCCGCGTCCAGGTCGAGCGGCTTCAGGACCGCGCCACGCGCATCGATCCGCTCCGGCACCGGCCAGCGGCGCCGGCGCGGCACCAGGGGCGCGGGGCGGTCGATGTCGATGTCGTACTGCTCGAAGCGATTTTCGTAGGCCATCTCCACGGAATCGCGGAAGCCCTCGGTGACGATCAGCGCGGTCTTGGCGCCCTTGCGCTCGATGATCGCGTTGGTCGCCAGGGTGGTGCCGTGGATGATCAGTCCGACCGCGCCGGGCGAAACCCCGGCCTCGTCGAGGATCGCGGCGACGCCGCCGAGCACGCCGCGCTCGGGCTCGGCCGGCGTGGTCAGCACCTTGGTCGTGACCAGGCGGTCGCCGAGCTCCAGCGCCAGGTCCGTGAAGGTCCCGCCGATATCGACCGCCAAGCGGCCCGGCGCCCCATCCGTCATTGCCAAGCTCTCCCCCAAAGCCACCGAGGCAGCCTAAAGAAACCGCCGCGGCAGACAAGACATCCCCCCTTTGAGCGCTTCAACCGGAGGTCCCGCTCGGGTAGAAAGGAAAGCGGGGCAAAGCAAGCGGGGGTTATCGGGACATGATGGAGCAGAATGGGCACGACTGGCCCGGTGAGATCTTCCGGCAGCTCCTCGCCGCTGAGATCCGCCAGGTCGCGACCCTGCCCGACGGCGGCCACAAGGAGCTGATTGCGCTCTGCACCGCCGAGCCCTTGATGACGCTGGTGCCGCTCACCACGGAGGAGGAAGGCGTCGCGCTTCTGGCCGGGGCCTGGCTCGGCGGTCAGCGCGGCGTGCTGCTCATGCAGAGCAGCGGTGTCGGCAACTGCATCAACATGCTGTCGCTCGCCAAGACCTGCCGCTTTCCGCTCTTGATGCTGGTCACCATGCGCGGCCAGTCGGGCGAGTTCAATCCCTGGCAGCTGCCCATGGGGCAGACCGCGAGCCCGGCGCTGGAATTGGCCGGCTGCCTGGTGATCCGCCTCGAGGACGCCGCCGACACGGGGGATACGATCGCCGCCGCCGCGCGCATGACCTTCCGGTCCGAGGCCGCGACCGCCGTGCTGATCTCCCAGCGCCTGATCGGCGCCAAGGCCTTCACGGAGTAGCGCGGTGCTGTCCCGGCGCAGCGACGGCTACGGACTGCGGCGGCGCGAGGTGGTGGCGCGGCTGTTGGAGGATCGCGGCGGCCTGCTGGTCGTCTCCGGGCTGGGCTCGCCGACCTGGGACGTCGCCGCGGTCGGCGACCATCCGGGCAATTTCCCGCTATGGGGCGCGATGGGCGGCGCGGCCATGATCGGCCTCGGCCTAGCCCTCGCCCAGCCCGGGCGCCGGGTGCTGGTGATCACGGGCGACGGCGAGATGCTCATGGGTCTCGGCTCGCTCGCGACCATCGCCGTGATGCGGCCGTCAAACCTGGCCGTGGTGGTCCTCGACAACGAGCGCTACGGCGAGACCGGCATGCAGCCGAGCCACACGGCGGGTGCAACCGATCTCGCGGCGGCGGCCCGCGCCGTTGGCATCGCCGAGGCCGCCACGCTGCGCAGCGAGGCGGAGTTGGAGGCGGCGATCCCCCTGATTCGGGTGGCCGAAGGGCCGGTGTTCCAGGCGGTCAAGGTCCGGGCCGAGGAGCTTGCCTTCGTCTTGCCGGAAAAGGACGGCGTGACGCTGAAGAAACGATTCCGCACGGCGGTCCTGGGTCGGAAAACCGGCGACCGGCCATGACGGAAACTGCCGACATCCTAATCGCGGGCGGCGGGGTGATGGGCAGCGCGATCGCCCATTTCCTCTTGGCCGACCCGACGTTCGACGGGACCGTCGTGGTGGTCGAGCCCGATCCCAGCTACGGCGCCTGCTCGACGACCCGGTCCTGGGGCGGCGTGCGCCAGCAGTTCTCCACGGCGGAGAACGTGGAGATGAGCCTGTTCGGCGCCAGCTTCGTCAAGCGCGCCGCCGAGACCCTCGAGGTCGACGGCGAGAAGCCAGAACTCGGCTTCAAGGAGCGGGGCTACCTCATGCTGGCCGACACCGAAGGTCTCGCGAAGCTTAGGGCCAACTGCCAGCTTCAGTGCCGACTCGGCGCGAGGACCGCCCTGCTCGAACCGGCGGAGATCGCGCGGCGCTTTCCCTGGCTGAACACCGAGGGGCTGGCCGGCGCCGGCCTCGGGCTGGAGAACGAAGGCTGGATCGACCCCGCCGCCCTGCTCCACGCCTTCAAGCGCAAGGCGATCAGCGGGGGCGCGCGCTACGTGACCGAGCGGGTCGCGGAGATCGAGCTGGACGGCGGCGGCGTGAGCGGCGCGCGGCTGGAGCGGGGGGGCCGGATCGCCTGCGAAAGCTTCGTCAACGCCGCCGGCCCGCGCGCGGGTTACCTCGCCGCCTCGGCGGGCGTCGAACTGCCGGTGCGGCCGCGCAAGCGCAGCACCTTCGTCTTCGACTGCCGGACCGCGATCCCCGACATGCCGCTGACCATCGGCCCGACCGGCGTGGTCTGCCGGCCGGAAGGCGCTCACTACATCACCATCGTCTCGCCGCCCGACGGCTACCCGGACCCCGACAGCGACGACCTGGAGCCGGACTACAGTCACTTCGAGGAGATCATCTGGCCGACCCTGGCGGCACGCATTCCGGCCTTCGAGGCGATCAAGCTGACCGGCGCCTGGGGTGGCCACTACGACTACAACACCTTCGACCAGAACGCGATCCTGGGCCCTCATCCCGAGATCCGGAACCTCTACTTCTGCAACGGCTTCAGCGGCCACGGGCTGCAGCAGGCACCCGCGGCCGGGCGGGCCTTGGCCGAGGTGATCGTCCATGGCCGCTACGTCACGCTCGATCTCACGGCCTTCGGCTACGAGCGCATCCTTCACGGCCACCCCTTGAAGGAAAAGAACGTTATCTAGGATTCTTAATCCAAGCATTTTGCCAATTCGACAAAACCATTGATTTTTCAGGGAAGATGCGCACATTAACCATGTCGGCCGGTCGATTCGCACCCGACCGGCCCTGCTGGCGAACGAGCCATGACCGAAACGATCGACTGCTATCTGTCCCTGAACTCGCCCTACGCCTATCTGGGCAGCCGGCGGGTGGAAGAAATCGCCGCTATCCACCGTGTCCCGCTGCGCATCAGGCCGGTCGACTTCGGTGTGATCTTCCCCGAGACCGGCGGCCTGCCTCTGGCCAAGCGGGCGCCGGCGCGCCGGGCCTATCGCCTGGTCGAACTGGCCCGCTGGGCCGACCACCGCAATATGCCGCTCAACCTCCATCCAGCGTACTTCCCGGCGCCGGAGCTGGCGGCCGCCTGCGCCGTGATCGCCGCGGAGGAAACCGGCGGCGACCCGGTGGGCCTGGCCCACGCCATCCTCAAGGCGGTCTGGGCCGAGGAGCGCAACATTGCCGACATCGGCGTCCTCAACGCCATCGCCGGCGAGACCGGCCACCACGGCCTCAACATCATGGCCAAGGCCTTCGACCCCGAGACCCGGTTCCGCTACCGCGCCTTCACCGAGGAGGCGCTCGAGCTCGGCGTGTTCGGCGCGCCGACCTACGTCTACGGCGGCGAGCTCTTCTGGGGCCAGGACCGGCTCGAGTTCCTGGACCGGGCGCTCGCGCGGGGCATCACCCAGAACTATCGCGCGGCCGACTACGGCTGAGCGTTCCCCGATTCGTCACTCTGGTCTAAGGTCATCCGCGATCCGATGACCGAAGCGATGACCCGCCAAGCACTCCAAGGCCCCGCCGTGTGGCGGGGTGCCGAGCTCGCCCGCGCCGAGGACTGGGTTCACGCCTGGACGCCCGAGGAGCTCGCGGAGATCGACCGGGCACTGGCGGGCGCGCGCGACCGGGGCATCGCCTGGGATCGACTGCATGAAGACGACTTTCCTCTGACCTGCGTCGCCCGGCGCCTCGACCGAGCGGCCGAGGCGCTGGAAGACGGCCGCGGCCTGGTCAAGCTGACCGGCTTTCCCGTCGCGCGCTATGACCGCGAGGATCTCAAGCTGATCTGGATGGGGCTCACCCGGCACCTGGGAACCCCCGTCCCGCAGGACTGCAGGGGTCAGATGATGCGCGAGATCCGCGACGAGGGCGGCGACCTGGCCGCGCGCCACGGCAGCCTCGAAAGCGCGGGCGGCAGCTTCCTCTCGTCCAAGGCGCGGACCTATTCCAGCGGCGTGCTGCGCTTCCACACCGACCGCTGCGACGTGGTCGGGCTGCTCGCTGTCGGCCAGGCCAGCTCGGGCGGCGTTAGCAAGATCGTCAGCACCCAGGCGATCCACAACGCCATGCTCGAGCGCCGGCCCGACCTGCTGGAGGAGCTCTACCGGCCGATCCACCGCTCGCGCCTCGGCGAGGAGGAAGGCGGCGAGGCGGTCACCTATCCCCTGCCCGTCTTCGGCCTGCGCGACGGCCGCTTCACCAGCCACTACTCGCGCACCTACGTCGAGGCGGCCCAGCTGCTGCCAGGGACGCCACGCATGACCGAGCGCCAGTGGCAAGCGCTGGACCTGCTCCAGGCGCTGGCGGAGGAGCTCTGCTTCGAGATGACGCTGGAACCGGGCGACATGCAATTTCTCAACAACCACGTGGTCTACCACGCCCGGACCGCCTTCGAGGACGACCCGGAAAGCGGCTGGGTCCGCCTGCTCTACCGGATCTGGCTCTCCATGCCGAACAGCCGCGCCTTGCCGCAGGACCAGGCCGTGCTCTGGCGCGACGTCGAGGCGGGCGCGCTGAGAGGCGGGATCGGGCAAGAGCCGATCCGAGCCTAGAGCAGATCCGGGTTTGACTGAATCGCCGGAGGCGATCCATCAAACCCGGTGAATCTGCTCTAAACCTTAGATGTAGAGCGGATTCACATGTTTAGTTGGAGACCACGTAGTGGTTCCATCTAAACATGATCCGCTCTAGCGATGCCGGCCCTCGATGCTCAGATCCGCGCGCTCTTCGACGCGACGCGCGAAGATCCTGGCGCGACCTTCGAGGAAGAGAACTTTCTGCAGCAGCTGGTGAGGCCGACCGCAAAGCCGATCGACGACAGCTTCAAGGGCAAGCGTTTCAAGAACCGCTTCATTGACCGGCTCCAGCTGGAGCTGCGCATCTGCCTGCCCGACGACGCCTTGGAGAAGAAGTGGCGCTTCGAGGACTTCGTCGCCTATGTCGAGGAACGCAGGCGGAAGCCGGCGGTCAATCTCAGGATGGCGCAGAAGCGGCTTCAGGGATCGAAGGCGTCGGACATCACCCTGTTGCTGGTCCTGAACCTGCTCCTCCTGCCGCCGCTCGGCGTGATCGGGGCGCCCTGGCTCTACCTCTACCTGGTCCTGCCTCTGGCGCTCAATGCCCTGGTGATCGGCGCCAAGATCAAGAGCATCCGCTACTACCGCCGCTTGATCCGGGCCTTGGAAACGCCGCTGTCCCAGTCGCACCCTGGGATCTAACGCACCTTGGCGAGGAAGCGCCTGGTCTTCTCCGAGTGGGGCGCGCCGAAGATCTGCGACGGCGGGCCGATCTCCTCGATCCGGCCCTCGTCGAAGTAGGCGACCCGGTCGGAGACGTCGCGGGCGAAGCCCATCTCGTGGGTGACGCAGATCATGGTCATGCCCTCCTCGGCCAGGAGGCGCATGGTGTCCAGGACCTCGCCGACCAGTTCGGGATCGAGCGCCGAGGTGGCCTCGTCGAACAGCATGTAGTCCGGCTCCATGGCCAGCGCCCGGGCGATCGCGAGGCGCTGCTGCTGCCCGCCCGACAGCCGCGAGGGATAGACCTGCAGCTTGTCGCCAAGACCGACGTGCTCGAGCTGCTTCTCGGCCACCGCGCGCGCCTCGGCCTTCGACAGGCCGCGCACGATGCGCGGCGCCAGCGCCACGTTCTCCAAGGCCGTCAGGTGCGGAAAGGAGTTCCACTGCTGAAACACCATGCCCAGGCGCTGGCGCAGGTCGTTCAGGTTGGTTTGGCGGGCGTGGACGTCGACGCCGTCGACCGTGATCCGTCCGTCCTGGATCGGCTCCAGCCCGTTGATGCAGTAGAGCAGGGTCGACTTCCCGGAGCCGCTCGCCCCGACGATGCTGATCACCTCGCCCTTCTGTACCGCCAGGTCGACGCCCCGCAGAACCTCCAGGTTGCCGAACGACTTCTTGACGCCTTCGATCTCAATCATGCTGCCAACTGCGCTCCAGCCGCTCGGTCAGTCTCGCGATCGGGAAGGACAAGGCAAAGTAAAACGCGCCGACGATCGCCAGGATGAGGAAGGGCTCCTGGGTCCGGGTGATCAGGATCTGGGACGCGCGGAGCAGCTCGACGTAGCCCAGCACCGAGACCAGGGCGGAGTCCTTGAGGACGCCGAGCGCCACGCCGGCCCAGGACGGCAGCACCGCGCGCAGGCCGATCGGCCAGACGATGTAGCGCAGGTCCTGCCAGTAGCTCATGCCGAGCGATCGGGCCGCCCGCCGCGTCGTGATCGGCACGGACTCGATCCCGCCGCGCGCGACCGCCGCGACCAGGGCGCTGGTGTACATCATCAGCACGAAGGTGCCGGCCTGGAAGGGATCCAGCGGAAAGCCGACGATGGGAAAGAAGTTGAAGAACAGCACGAGCTGGATGATCAGTGGCACGCTGCGGAACAGGTCGAGCACCAGGCCCAGGGTCGCCGCGCCGAGGCGCCCCGAGACCGAGAGCAGCCAGCCGAACAGGACCCCGAGCACGGAGCCCGTGGAGATGCCGAGCGCGGCAATCAGCAGGGTGCGCCCCGCCGCCTCGGCAACCCTGCGGGCGAGCTATCAAGACTTTCGGCCCCGTTGAGACTAATGGGGGTCGCGCGGCCCTTGTGATGGGCGGCATCACGGCGAACCGCGCTCCTAACCGAAAGTCTTGATAGCTCGTCATACGACACACCTGACCCTGATAGTGGGTACTAGTAACGGAACAGCTTCCAGCTCAAGAGCTTTGAGCCGGCGAGGATGATCTTGACGATGACGTAGTAGATGACGCCCGCGATCAGGAAGAACTCGAAGATGCGGAAGGTGCGCGAGGCCTGGAACTGGGTCTCGCCGGTCAGCTCGCGGAAGCCGACCAGCATGCCGAGCGAGCTCATCAGCACCGCCCATACCATCTGGTTGGTCATGGGGTGATAGACGATGCGGAAGACCTGCGGGATGATGATCCTGAGATAGGCCTGCGTCGCGGTCATGCCGAGCGAGCGGGCGGCCTTGAGCTGGGTCTCCGGGATCGCGTTGAAGCCGCCGCGGAAGTTTTCCGCCAGGTAGCCGGCGTTGTTGAACGACAGGCCGCAGAGCACGATCAGGAAGGGGCTCAGGTGGATGCCGAAGGCGCCGAGCCCGAAGCCGAAGAAGAAGAGCTGCAGGAGCGCCGGCGTGTTGCGCGCGATCTCGATCCAGCCGACCGCGAACCAGGCGATGGACCGCTTCCCCGACATGCGGATCAGGGCCAGCGCGAGGCCGACCGCGATCCCGATCAGCATCGAGAGCACGGCGACCTCGAGGGTCACCAGCCCGGCTTCCAGGAGTTCCGGAAGCCTTCGGAAGACCGGCCGCCAGTGAAAGGTGTAGTCCACGCGTCAGCCCCCGGCAGCGGCGGCGAGCGATGCCGCCGCTGCCGGCCCGTGTGGGATCAGTACATGACGCCGGGAATGCGCAGTTCGGGCGCCTCGCCGCCGACGAACTGGCCCCAGAGCTCCTGGTAGCGGCCGGAGCGCACCTGGTGGGTGATGAAGAGGTTGAGGTAGTTCAGCCAGCCGAAGTCCTTCCGCGGCCCGACCACAGAGGTGTAGTCCGTGGTCCAGGGCATGCGGGGACCGGCGATCACGCTGTCGTACTTCTCGGCGATCGGCTTGACCGCGGTGTTGGTCGTGATCCCGGCGTCGGCCTTGCCCTGGGCGACCGCGAGAAAGACCTCGTTCTCGCTCTGATAGCCCTGGTAGAGATTCTCCGTGCCCCACTTCTCGGCGTACTTCAGGAACTCCTGCTCGGGCACGGTGCCGACCGCCGCGGCGACCCGCTTGCCCTTCATGTCCTCGAAGGTCTCGATTCCCGAGTCCTTGCCGACCACCGCCTGGGCGTAATAGATCGCGTAGGGGATCGAGAAGCCGACGGTCTTGGCCCGCTCGAGCGAGTCCGACGTGCCGCCGAACACCACGTCGGCCCGGTTGGTGACGATCGAGGGCAGCCGCTCGGCCCAGGTCACCGGCAGGATCTCGTGGTCGACTTCGAGCGCTTTCGCGAGGTCCTTGCAGTACTCGACGTCGAAGCCGGCGGGCTCGTTGTTCGCGTCGCGGAATCCGATCGGCGGGAAGTCGAGCACCACGGCGCAGCGCAAGGTGCCGTTGTTGATCACGTCGTCCAGCTTATCGGCTCGCGCGTCGCCTGCGTTCGTGAAGGCAAAAGCGCCCAAGAGGGCGGCCGCCAGGACCGCCGTTTCGATTCTCATTGTCCTATCTCCCTGCTTCGAGTGCGCTTTATCGTGACTCCGTTTGACGTTTCGCCCCGCGGAGTTGGCGAAAAAACCTTATCCAACATGCAATCCGCCGACAACGGGCGAGTGCGGGAACGAGGCTCTGCGCCGAGCCTTAAAGGCCGCTAATCCGACTTCGCGTGATCGGTCAGCAGGCGGTCGTGGACGGCCTGGCACGCGTCCCGCCAGGGCTCGAAGGCCTCGGCGTCGATCAGGCGGTCGAGGCCGTGCTTGGTGATGCTGCCCTCGGTCGCCAGGCCGGCGATGATCTCGGCCAGGGGCTCCTCTGGCCGGGCCAGCGCCATGGCCGCGGCGCCCTTGACGGTCTGGGCGACGAGGTCGCGGGCCAGCGCCGGGTCGAGGCCCGCCTCGGCGGCCCAGCCGGCCGAGCTCTCGACCAGGGCGAAGACCCAGCCGTAGTAGGCGCCGAACACGCTGGCCGTGGTGAAGCGCGCCTCGTCCGGCACGGCGAGCACCCTGCCGAGCCCCTCGAAGAGCTGCCGCGTCACCCCGTCCTCCGGGTACATGACGGTCGGGCTCTCGCCGATGGCGCAACAGGTGATCGGCATGGTGCGGACCAGCCTGGCCGGCGCGACGGCCGGGGCCAGGTCGGCGGTCTCGAGCCCGGCGACCACCGAGACGACGGTCTGGCCGGCGCGCCACGGCAGGCCCGTCGCCGCGGGGACCGCGTGGGCCGGGCGGGTGGCGAGCACCAGGATGTCGCTCCTCGCGACCAGTGTCTCGTTGTCCGGGGCCACGGCGCAATCCTGTTCGGCCGCCAGCTTCGCCGCCATCGCGGCGCCCCGCGGCGAGAGCAGGATCTCGTGGGGGATGCCGGCCCGGCGCCAGCCCAGCACCAGATACTCCGCCAGATGACCCACGCCCAGAATGCCCAACACGCTCATCGTCCGTCCCCCACTCTCGCCAGTTTCAAGAGCCGCGGCAGCAGGTCCTCGACCCGGCGGCATACCGCGGCGCCGGCCTGCGCCAGCTCCGCGTCGACCTCGACCGGCAGGCTGCTGTTCGAACTGTCCGGGATCTGGTTCAGACGGCCGCCGATCAGGACCGGGATCTCGAGGCCATGCTCTCTCATGGCGTCCTCGAGCGCCCGATAGAAGGAGAGCGCGACGCCGTTGTAGGTGCTGAGCGCGATCAGGTCCGCGCCGCCGTCCCGCGCCGCGCGCGCCAGGTCTTCGGGATCGGTCGAGACCCCGCCCTCGATCGGGGCGACGCCGAGGCCGCGCAGCACACGCTCGACCAGCAGCTTGCCGTGCTCGTGCACGTCGGTCGTCGCGACCACGGCCTTCAGTCCGGCGCCGGCCACGGCCGCCCTCTCGGCGGGCTCCATGGCGTCCAGGCAGTCGGTCGCCGCCCGGTCCAGCTCGGCGATGTAAGTGGCCTCGACCACGGCCCGCCGGCCATGCGGCGCGTCCGGTTCCTCCCGGCCCGGCCCGAACAGCGCCTCGAGGCGCCGCGGGCCGATGCGGCGCAGCGCCAGGAGCAGCTCGGCGGGATCCTGCGTATCGAAGCCGGCCTCGGCGAGGCCTGAGAGCACCGCGTCGCGAAACCGCCCGCCGGCCGCAAGCAATCGCTCGGCGCAGGCGTCGACCGCCGTCAGTTCGAGCAGGGCTTCGTGCGCCGCCGCCTGCTCGATCAGGCGGGCGGCGAAGACCTGGGCCTCGACGATCTCCGTGATGTCGGGAATGCGGCGGTTCTCGCTGACCGGCACGGCGTTGACGGCGTGGCCGCTCGGCAGCCGGCGCTGGGCGGCGATATCGACCTGGAGATAGCCGGCGAGGCTGGCGAAGTTGGCGGCCGGCGAACCGCGATAGCTCACGGTGTTGCCGTAGACCATGGTGCCCGGCGTCGGGTTGGCCCGAGCGAGCGCCCTCTGGAAGGCGAGGCGCGTGACCGGGTCGGAGAAGTGGTGGCCGAAGCAGTGACTCACCTTGGCGCCGATCAGGTCCTCGACGATGTGCCGCTCGATCAGCGTCGCCCCCAGGCAGCAGGCGAGGTCGGTGAAGATCGCCGCGAAGCCGTCGTCAAGGTTGGAGTGAACCAGGACCTCGACGGGCTGCGCCGCGATCAGGCCGAGGGCCGTGACCGTGGCCTCGGTCGTGGCCACCTCGTCGTCCCAGTGCGGCAGTCGGAAGGTGAAGTACTGGCCCAGGTTGCCGATGGCCGTGGACCCAGCGGCCAGCGCGGCCTGGGTGTTCTCCAGCGCCGCCGGAAAGCCGAGGACGAAGTCGCCGAAGTGGGGCGCGACCGGCGCCATGGCCGTCAGCGCCGCGAAGTCCTCCGGGCCCTCGAGGATCATGCCGGTCCCCTTGGGACGGCCCTCCCGCTCGCCACGCGGATAGCCCATGGACCAGTCGAGGCAGAGGCCGTAGCGGTCGAGGCGCGCGCCCTCGCGGCGGCACGCCTCGTAGATGCGCGCGTAGGCCTCCCGGCTCTTCGCCGGGTCGCGAAAGCCGACCTGGGCATGCTGCATGACCCGGCCCCGAGCCATCTCGGCGCGCTTGTGTTCGGCCTCGCAGGGGACGCGGAACTCGGCGAGAAAGGCGCAGGGACCCACGGTCCAGTCGCGCGCCAGGGCCCGTCCCGCTTCAACCAGCTCGCGGCCGGGCCTGCTGGCCCTGCCCGACAGAACGTCGGCCCGTTCGAGGCGGTCGGCAGCAGTCATGACGAAGTGTCGCGGAAGGAGTGTCTTCTCCGCAAGCCGGCGCTCCTGCAAGCACTCTGGCCTCAAGGATCGCCCGGCACGCCGTAGCTGGGGGCGGCGGTGGGATCGAGGGCGCGGGTGACGTAGTCGTCGACCTGGGGGCGGAAGACCTCCCAGGCCTGGCGCAGGGCCGGGATCACGTCCTCGTCGCGCCAGTCCTGGCGCAGCTCGACCAGGGGCCAGTCCAGCGCGTGGACCACCAGCAGGCCGGCAGACTTGACCGGCCCCTCCTCGCCCCCGGCGGCGAGGCCCGCTTCCAGGCCGCGCAGCAGGCGCTCCGCCAGAGATTCGCCGGCGCAGGCCTCAAAGGCGGCCACCATGGCGGCCGGCACGCCGGTGTCGGCCAGCAGGTTTCCGGCGGCGACGCAGTCGCGCCCCTCGGCGACCGCGTGGGTGCCCAAGGTGTTCTCGCCGGAGTGATGGGCCGTGCGGCCCTGGCGGTCGATCAACGCGAGCTGGCGGTAGGCCAGGTGCGGCGCCGTGTCGCGGATCTGGCGCAGCGCGGCGGCCGCGTCCAGGCCGTCTTCCATCAGCGCCAGGCCCCGCGCGCCCAGGCTCGGATCGGTGATGTTCTGGGTCGCCACCGCGCCGACGCCCGCCTTGGCCCAGGCGCAGCGGCTGGCCACCGAGGGGCTGGAGCTGGTGACCGAGAGGCCGAACATCCCTGTCTCTGCGCAGCGCCCCGTGATCGAAAAAGTCATGGCCGCGTCCTTCGCCAACAAAAAAGGATTCACCACAGAGGCACAGAGAACACAGAGGAAAAACACCTGATTGGTACGCGCGCTTCGCGCGCATAAAACAGACTTCTGTTTCTCTGTGACCTCTGTGTCTCTGTGGTGATTCTTCGGTTAGTTCACGCCGGCCTGGCCCTGGACGCCGAAGAAGGAGTCGTCCTCGTAGCGCGGCGGCAGCTCGATCGTGCCGGCCTTGAGCCGCGCGAAGCGGGCCGGCTCGCCGCGGATCACCCGGCCGCTGTAGATCGAGGGCACCATGGGTGGCGTGATCCAGAAGGCGTCGGCCGCCGTGTAGTCGCAGATCAAGAGGCGCCGCGGCCAATCGGTCAGGTTGGGCGAGGAGCCGTGCATGACCCAGGTGTGGATCAAGCAGACGTCCCCCGCCCTGCCCTCGACCGGCACCGAGCGGCGCTGGAAGTCCTCGGCTTCCCGGTCCGAGACCTTGCCGACGAAACGGCCGTCGCGATAGAGGCTGACAGGCTCCTTGTGGCTGCCCGGCACGACGCGGATGCAGCCGTTGGCCTCGCTCGTGTCGTCGAGCATGACCAGGGCGGCCAGCATGTCGTCGTTGGTATGGGGGTCGTAGGGGTGGTCCTGGTGCCAGTCGACCCGGGTCGCCATGCCCGGCAGCTTGATGTTGAGCTTGCAGTGATGGAACTTGACGTCGGGCCCGATCAGTTGCGCGACGACGTCGGCGACCTTGCCGTCCATGAGAAAGCGGCGATAGGTCTCGGAGATGTCGGCGGGATTGGCGACCCGGCGCAGCTTGGGCCGCTCGGCCGTGTGGCCGGCCTCGAGGTCGAAACGCGCCTTGCCGTCGGGCGTCTCGCCGTAGTTTACCCGGTGCGCCCGGCTCTCCTCGATCCAGCCGTCCAGCTCGCGGCGCAGCGCCTCGAGCTCCTCGGCCGAGGCGAGGCCGGACACGAAGAGATAGCCGTTCTCCTCGAAGAAGGCCCGGTCGGCGCCCGGCGTCACGGTTGCTTCTCCTCGGGGATCACCGCGATCACGTCGATCTCCATGACCCACTCGGGGCGCGCGAGGCTGTCGATCACGAGGCCGGTGGACACGGGAAAGACTCCTTTGAGCCAGCGGCCGATCACGCCATAGACCGCCTCGCGATACCGAATATCAGTAAGATAGATCGTGATCTTGCAGATATGGCTGAGCTCTGCGCCGGCCTCCTGCAGCAGCATGGCGACGTTCTTCATGGCCTGCTCGGTCTGGGCGGCGGCGTCGCCGATGCCGACCGACTCCCGGGTGTCCAGGTCCTGACCGACCTGGCCGCGCAGGAAAACCATGTTGCCGGCCCGCACCGCCTGGCACAGGTCGTTGTCCAGGTTCTGCTCCGGATAGGTGTCGCGCGTGTTGAACGTCCGGATGCGGGTATGGATCATGGTCTTGCCCCCCTCGCTTGTCCTCGCTTGTCAGCCTTTCCCCTGCTCGCCCATGACCCGATCCGACAGGCCGGCGGAGTTGCGCACGAAGTCGAGCGGTCCGGAGAAGTCGAAGTTGTTGTAGACCGCGTTGAGGTGCGCGAAGGGCGGCGACTGGGCGAAGAGCTCGAAGGTCAGCCGGTGACCGGCGTAGTCGGAGTTGAGCAGGTCGCGCGCGAAGGCCAGCAGCTTGCGCCGGTCGTCGGCGACCCAGTCCTCGTTGACCGAGTAGTACTTCTGCAGGAAGGGCTTGGTCTCGGGCGACTCGAAGGCGGCGTGGTCCGGCGTCACGCAGATCTGCCCGCCGCAGAGCTCGCGGGTCAGATGCATCATCTCGGGCAGCTTGGTGCAGGCGTGCACCCGGCCGGTGTAGAGCAGCGAAGGATTGGGCATCAAGAGGCCGGCCGGGCTCTCTTCGGCCATGGCGATCGCCGCGGTCAGGTGGGCGTGGATCGTCTCCCGGTAGCAGGCCAGCTGCGCCAGCTTCTCGCGCACCGCCTGCTGCTTGTCGAGCCCGGTCTGGCGCACGTTGAACAGCGCGGCGCCGATCAGCATGTCGGCGATGTAGAGGATGCGCTGCACGAAGGGGAAGGCCGAGTAGCGGTGCAGGGTCGAGCGGATGAAGGTCGCCGCGTTGGTGTGGCGGTAGAACAGCACGTTCTCCCAGGGCACCAGGACGTCGTCGAAGATGATCAGGGTGTCGACCTCGTCGAAGCGGTTCGCCAGGGGATAGTCATCCATCGGCTTCTTGCCGGCGAAGCCGGTGCGGCAGATGTGCTTCATGCCCGGCGCGCCCATGTCGGCGATGAAGCCGAGCGCGTAGTCGGAGAGCTTCTGGTCGCCCCAGTTGGCGATGGTCGGCTTGACGAAGGCCTGGTTCGAGTAGGCCGCAGCGGTCTCGTACTTGGCGCCGCGCACCACGATGCCCTTGTCGGTCTCCTTGACCAGATGGAGCAGCATGTCCGGGTCCTGGTCCTGGGGCCGCTTCGAGCGATCGCCCTTGGGATCGGTATTGGCCGAGACGTGGAAGGTGTCGGACTGCAGCGCGCGCAGTACGTGGTTCTCGACGTTTGCGCTCCACTGGGAATCGATCTCGTTCAGGACTTCCTTGCCGTCCCAGAGCGACCAGACCTCGCCGATGGTCTCATCGCCGACCCGGACGACCACGCCGCCGATGTCCCTCAGGACCGTGTCGACGAAGCGCCGCTTGTCCTCCCAGTCCTCCCGGGTCTTCGGCGGCTTGTAGGCAATGTTGTTGGCCTCGTTGGTGCCCTCGTCCTGATAGGACATGACCTCGCGGGTCTCGTCCTCGTGCGCCATGTCGTAGATCCGGGCCCGGATATCGACGATCGGCTTGAAGGCGGGATGGGTGGTGACGTCCTCGACCTTCTCCCCGCCGATCCACACCTGGCGGCCGTCGCGCAGCGACTCGCGGTAGTCCTCACCGGTTCTCAACATGGCTGGCTCCCTGTTTCACGCTCTTTGCCCCGAGGCTAAGTCACCCTTGCGCGCTTGGCAAAAGCTGATTGCCGGCAGAGGAGGCCGCGCCGCGAAGTTAGCGAAGAGCGTCCGCCCGGCCCGGCCCCTGAACGTCTTCCGGCGCATCGGGATCGGAAGCGGCGGGCTGGTTGAGCCAGGCAATGAAGAGCGTATAGCCCAGCGTCAGGATCACGGCGCCGGTGAAGAGCCCGATGATGCCCGAGGTGATGAAGCCGCCGATGGCGCCGAGAAAGATGACCAGCATCGGCACCCGCGCCCCGCGGCCAAGCAGGACCGGCTTCAGCACGCTGTCGGACAGGGTGACCAGAACCGCCCAAACCGCGAAGAGCAGACCCACGCCGGTGCCCGAGGCGTAGAACACATAGATCGCGGCGGGGATCATGACGGGGGCGACACCGATCTGGACGGTCGCCAGGATCAGGCAGACGAGCGCCAGCAAACCGGCGGCGGGCACGCCCACGACCAGCATGCCCAAACCGGCCAACAGGGCCTGGATCACCGCGACACCGAGAATGCCGCGAGTCACGTTGCGGATCGTCTCTTCAGCCAGGTCGGCGAACTCGGGCCCGCGCGGCCCTGCCAGGCGCCGGGCGATCGTGTCGGCGGTCTGCCCGCCTCTGTCCGCGTGCACCATCAGGATCGGCGCGATGATAATGGCGACGATGAACTGCAGCATCGCCAGGCCAAAGTTCGCGGCGCCGGCCACCAGGACACTGCCAAAAGCCTTCAGCTGAGGCGTGAAGCGTTCGAGCACAACGTCGAGATTGCTCGAGGCCTGCTCCCAGGTGGCGTAGAGGGGCCCGCCAATGAAAGACCATTCCTTGATGCTCTCCGGCGGTGGCGGCAGGCTGACCGGTCCGCTTTCCAGCACCTCGGCGAGCGCGAGGCCGCCGCTCGCCAGTGTGTCGCCGAGCAGGACCACCGGCAGGATGATCACCAGCAGGCCGAGCAGCGCGACGACGCTTGCCGTCAGGCGGCGCCGGCCACCGAACAGACCGCGTAGGCGCAGATAGCCGGGATAGGCAGCGACGGCGATGATAATCCCCCAGATCGCCGGCAGGATGAAGGGGCGCACGGTGTAGAAGCACCAGCCGATCAGCAGCATGACCAGACCGAGGCGGATGGTCAGCTCGACGGCCCGGTCCAGAAACGCGGTCTGCCCCTTTGGATCAGCTGTCATCCGCTGAACTCCCGGCCGTTGTGGGTGCGCCGAATGTGACCGGTTTGGCTTTACTGCACAAGAAAACGGAAACAGGGCCGGTCCGGGCACCAGCCTCCGGCGCCCGGACATTCACACTCAACCGCCGCGAAGAATTACGACAATGATCGACGCGTCTTGGCTAGCTGCGGTCCCGACCATGACCCAGCATTCTCGATCATGACCAGGGAAGCGGCTGCGAGCGAGCGTTCGGCGCGCAACGGGGCGCAGACATGACCGTCGCCGAGGCGCCGCGCTCGACGGCCGGGCGGGGCATCCTCTTCATGGTGGCGAGCATGGCCTTCCTGACCATGACCGACGTCATGACCAAGTGGCTGGTCGCCTCGCTGCCAGTCGGCGAGATCATCGCCCTGCGCGCCGTGATCGGACTTCTCGGCCTCATTCTTCTCACCCTGGTCTGGCACCGGCGGGTTCCCCTTGTTCGCCATAACCTGCCGGGCCAGCTGCTCTGCGCGGCGCTCGTCGTGGCGACGCTCTTTCTCTTCACCACCTCGCTGCGCTACCTGCCCCTGGCCGAGGCGATCGTGATCGTCTACGCGGCCCCTCTCTTCGTGACGGCCCTCGCGCCGAGCCTGCTGGGCGAGAGCGTCGGATGGCGGCGCTGGGCCGCCGTCCTGGTCGGGTTCCTCGGCGTCGCCGTGGTCATGCGGCCGACCGCCGGCGCTCTGAACTTGGCCGTTCTCTTGCCCTTCGTCGGCGCCTTCACCCTGGCCTTGCGGGATATCACGACGCGGCGCCTGACGGCTTCCGTCCCGACCCTCTCGATCCTGACCGTGACGTTCCTGCTCTGCATCCTGGGCGGCGGCGCGGCGGCCCTGCCCAACTGGGTCGCACCGGACGGCGGCCAATTGCTGCTGCTGACGGCCTCCGCCCTGTTCTTCTCGCTCGGGCAGATCTCCATGATCGAGGCCTTCCGCCACGCCGAAGCGGCCTTGGTCGCGCCCTACAAGTACACCGCGATCTTCTGGGCCGTCCTCGCCGGCCTGATCGTCTGGGGCGAGCAACCGGACCGCTGGGATCTCCTGGGCAGCGCGCTGATCATTGGCAGCGGCCTCTTCATCCTCTACCGGGAACGCATTCGAAGGGACGAGCAGCCATCGTGACCGAGACCCTCTCCCAGGAAGCGATCGACAGGCTCGACCAGTCGAGGCTGGCCCGGGTCCAGGCCGGGCTCGCGGCGGCCGACTGCGCCGCGGCGCTCCTGTTCGATCCGATCAACATCCGCTACGCGACGGGGACCAGCCGCAGCAGCCTTTGGAACTTCCACGGAGCCACCCGCTATGTCTTCGTGCCGGCCGAGGGCCACGCCATCCTGTTCGACAACCCCGGCGCCCACCACCACTTTCGCGGCAAGACGGCCCTGGCCGAGTGCCGGCCCGCGGCCACCACCTGCTACTGGCTCGCCGGCCCCAGGGTCGATGCCGTCGCCAGAAAAAGCGCGGTCGAGATTGCCGATCTCCTGCAAGCGTCAGGCGGCGCGGGAGGCCGGCTTGCGGTCGACCGTTTCGACCCGGCCCTGGCGGCCGCCCTAGGCGCCGAAGGCTGCAGGCTCGTGCCCGCCGGCGAAATCATGGAGCGCGCCCGGGCGATCAAGCTGCCGGAAGAGATCGCCTTGATGCGCCGCTCCATGGCGGTCTGCGATCGGGCCCTGGCCAAGATCCGCGAGGACCTGGCACCGGGCATGACCGAACAGGCGCTCTGGTCGCGCCTCCAGGCGGTCAACGCGGCCGAGGGCGGCGAGTGGATCGAGACCCGCCTGCTCAGCTCGGGCCCGCGCACCAACCCTTGGTTCCAGGAGGCCGGTACGCGGGTGATCGAGGACGGCGACCTGGTCGCCGTCGATACCGACATGGTCGGCCCCTTCGGCTACCTCTCCGACATATCGCGCACCCAGCTCTGCGGCAACGGCCGGCCCAAGGGCGAACAGCGCGATCTCTTCGGCCTGGCCTACGAGCAGCTGCAGCACAACCTGGCGCTGATGGCGCCGGGCCGGTCCTTCCGGGACGTCACGGAGCAGAGCTGGCGGCTGCCCCAGCGTTTCATGAAGCACCGCTATCTCTGCGTCGCCCACGGCGCCGGAATGTGCAACGAATACCCCAACATCGTCTACCCGGAAGACTTCGAGACCGGCGGCTACGACGGCGTGATCGAGGAAAACATGGTGCTTTGCATCGAGAGCTATCTGGGCGCCGAGGACGGCCGGGAGGGCGTCAAGCTCGAGGAGCAGGTGCTGGTCACCGCCACGGGCGTCGAGAGCTTGTCGACGGCGCCCTTCGACGAGCGCCTGCTGTGACGGGGCGGGAACGACGTCTGGGCCGGGTCGGGGAAGGCGAAACCTTTCTCTTCCATTTCGACGGCAGAGAGATTCCGGCCAGGCCCGGCGAAACCGTCGGGGCCGCCCTGCTCGCCGCCGACATCCGCTTCCTGCGCCGCGCCGAAGACGGCGGTCCGCGCGGTCTGTTCTGCGGCATCGGCGTCTGCTGGGAGTGCCGCTGCGTCATCGACGGCCGACCCAATACCCGGGCCTGCATGATCGAGGCGAAGCCGGGCATGACCGTGCGGCGTCAGGAAGGCCTCTCCTAGTGCGCCGGCCGGCACCATGACCCGGGAGCGGGCCCATGCCTGGATCGTCGTCGTCGGCGCGGGACCGGCAGGCATGGCGGCGGCGCGCGCGGCCCTTCTGGCCGGCTGCCGGGTGACCCTGGTCGACGAAGCGCCGCGGCCCGGCGGCCAGATCTATCGCCAGGCGCCGTCGGCGCTCGGCCAAGAAACCTCAAGCAACGCTCGAGAAGAGGTGCGCAAGCAGCAGTTCTTACAGGATTTCAGTGAGATCCTGGGGCGGATCGAGTACCGGGCCGAGACGACCGCGCACAGCCTCTTCCCGGGGCCGGAACTTCACGTCTCTGACGGCAAAGCAACGGAGATCCTGCATCCCGACGCGGTCATCCTGGCGACGGGACTCTGCGAGCAGGCCATCCCCTTTCCCGGCTGGACCCTGCCGGGGGTGCTCCTGGCCGGCGGCGCCCAGGCCATGATGAAGAGCAACCTGGTGCGTCCGGGCGACCGGGCCGTCGTCGCCGGCACCGGCCCCCTGCCCCTGGTGGCCGCCGACCAGCTGGCCGCCGCCGGCGCCGAGGTTCGTGCCGTTGCTCTGTTTCATCCCCTCTCGCGCGTGGCCGGCGACCCGCTCGGCTGCTGGGCGGGACGCGGCCTGCTCGCCGAGGGGATCCGGGCGTATCGGCGCTTGCGCCGCGTCGGCACGGCGCTGCTGCAGGGCTGGATGCCGTTCAGGGCCGAGGGGGGCGAGCAGGTGGAAAACGTCACTCTGGCGCGGCACGACGGCCAGGGCCGTCCGGACAAAGGGCGGACCCGTCAGTTCGACCTGGACCTCCTGGTGCTCAGCTTCGGCTTCACCGCCAACAGCGAGCTCGCCCGAATGGCCGGGGTCACGAGCCGCTTCCTGGGGCCGCGCGGCGGCTGGCCGGCAAGGGGCGACGAAGACGGCAGGACCGAGGCCGCCGGTGTCTACCTGGCCGGCGATTGCGCCGGCCTGCGCGGAGCCTACGTCGCGGCCGCGGAGGGCGAGATCGTCGGCTCCGTAGCCGCGGCAGCGGCTCTGGGCAAACCGGCCGCGCCTTGCCGCGAAGCCCGCCGCCGGCGCGCGCAGCATCTGCGTTTCCAGCGGGCCCTCGCGCCGCTGTTCGATCTGCCGCCGGCGGTCTGGGACTGGGCCGGGGAGGAGACCACGGTCTGCCGCTGCGAGGGCGTGACCAGGGCCCGGCTCCGCGAGGCCCTGGAGGCCGGCCACCGGACGCTGGACGGGATCAAGCGGAACACCCGCGCCGGCATGGGCTGGTGCGGCGGGCGCGGCTGTCTGCACGCCGTGGCGGGCCTCGCGCAAAGCGCCGGCGGCGCGGCCGACATCGAGGCGATGCGGGCACGCCCCCTGGCCAGACCCGTTCCCCTGGGCGCTCTGGCGCCCAAGGCCGGCGGGCGGCCATGACGACCGAGACCGTCGACGTTCTGATCATAGGCGCCGGCGCCTACGGCCTCTCGGCCGCCTGGTCCATGGCCGAGCGGCAGAGCGGCGCGCGGATCCTGGTGGTCGATGCGCTCGACTTCGCCGGCGGCGGCACGGGACGCAACGGCGCCGGCTTCCGCATGCAGTGGGGCTTGGAGTGCAACATCCGGCTCTGCCGCGAGAGCATCGCCTTCTTCGAGGAGGCGGCCGGGCGCCTGGACTATCCCCGCGGCATCGACATGCGCCAGGAAGGCTACCTGATCCTGTCGCACGACAGCGCAGGGCTGCGGCGCTTCGAGGACCACATGGCGCTGCAGCACAGCTTCGGCGTTCCCAGCGAGCTGATCACGCCCGAGGACTGCCGGCGCCTGGTGCCGGGTCTGGACATCGACGGCCTGGCCGGGGGCGCGTTCTGTCCCAAGGACGGCTCGGCTTCTCCCTTTCTCTGGCTCGATGCGCTGCTGACCGCCGGCCGTCGCCTCGGCGTCGAGGTGCGGTTCCACACTCGGGTCCTGCGGCTGGAAAGCACAGGCCCGTCTTTCCGGGCCGAGACCGAGACGGGCGCGATCGAAGCCGCCAAGGTGCTGGTCTGCACCGACTGGGCCGTGCCCGAGCTACTGGCGCCCATGGGAGTCGAGCTGCCGGTCACCGGCGTGCCCAAGGAGGTCGTGGTGACCGAGGCCTGCGCGCCGACCTTCGGCACGGTCGTCGTCAGCCTTGGCAGCGACATGACCCTGCGCCAGGTCGCGCGCGGCAACTTCGTGATCACCCGCACCCTGCCCCGGCCCGAGGGCAGCGACATCGCCTCGACGCCCGAGGCCGTGGGCGCCCACGCCGAGGCGGCGCTCGCGCTCCTGCCCGGCCTGGCGGATCTCCATGTGCTGCGCAGCTGGGCCGGGGTCTACAGCAAGACCCCGGATATGCAGGCCGTGCTCGGCGAGACCGAGATCGACGGGCTGTTCATTGCCGTTTCCGCTTACAAGGGCTTCATGACCTCGCCCGCGGTCGGCCGCATCATGGGTGATCTGGTGATCGACGGCGGCTCCCAGGACCCGGCGCTGAAGATGCTCCAGCCGCGCCGCTTCGCGGAGGGCGACCTGTTGCCGGACCCCTTGACCGTTTGACTCGAGAGCAAATCCCTACCTGTACGAGCTGAAGACCTCGGCTTCGCCGTCGTTCCTCAGCATGAGAACGTCGTAAGGATCGTGCTGCCCGTTCTCCATGCCCGGAGAGCCGGAAGGCATGCCCGGCACGAAGAGCCCCGTCGCGTCGGGCCGCTCCGTGAGCAGGCGAATGACGTCCGCCGCGGGGACGTGGCCTTCGATGGTGTAGCTCCCCACCCGCGCCGTGTGGCAGGACTGAAGCTCTTCCGGAACCGATGCCATGCGCTTCACCATGGCGAGGTCTTCCGTGTCCTGGACCTCGACCTCGAATCCGGCGGCCCTCATGTGCTGTACCCAATGGCCGCAGCATCCGCACCAGGGGGTCTTCCAAACCGTCATCTTCGGAAGGTCATCGGCAAGCGCAAAGGCGGGCATCCCCAGCGAGAGAAGCACGGCCAACACGAACGGCAGTTTCTTCATCGTCCTCTTCACCACACAGTCCAGCGCCCCGGTCAGGCGATCGCCCATGATATCGGCCTTGGCCTGAAACGCCACTTTCCTTCGCGCTTCTCAAGGCGGATCAGGCGCCCGGCGAATAGATCCCGGGCGTTTGGTTCAGTCCAGCCCGCGCCCCATGGCATAGAATTCGTCGTTGGGCCGCATTGAGGTGAAGTTCGCCATGCGGTTGCTGAGGCCGAAGAAGGCGGTAATGCCGGCGATGTCCCAGATGTCGTCGTCGCTGAAACCGTGAGTGCGCAGGGTTTCGAAATCCTCGTCGCAGATCGATTTGCTGTCGTTCGATACCTTCATGGCGAAATCAAGCATGGCCATCTGTCTCGGCGTGATGTCCGCCTTGCGGTAGTTCACCGCCACCTGGTCGGCGATCAGGGAGTTCTTTGCCCGGATGCGCAGGATGGCACCGTGGGCCACCACGCAATACTGGCAGCTGTTGTCGTTGGAGGTGGCGACGACGATCATCTCCCTATCGGCCTTGGTGAGGCCGCTTTCCTTTTCCATCAGCGTGTCGTGATAGGCGAAGAAAGCGCGAAGCTCGTCGGGGCGATGGGCCAGGACGAGGAAGACGTTGGGCACGAAGCCCGCCTTCTCCTGGACCGCCAGGACCTTTTCCTTGATGTCCTCGGGCAGATCCTCGATGTCCCGCACCGGGTAACGGCTGATGTTCGCGGCACTCATTCCACTGTTCCACTTCCCGGCTCTTCGGTATCGTCTGAACGTGGAGCTGCTCTCTTCTCGGCACGCTTATGATAGGCCTTTACGGCGCTATTGAGAGTCGGGAACGTATACTCTCGCTCGGCCTGTTCTCGCTCTTGGTTCCAAGCCTGTTTGAAAAACCTGCCCAGGTTGGGCTTGGGGTAGGTGATTGCCAGGAAGATGCCCTGCCCAGCGAGTTCCTCACGGAATTCATCAAACTTCTCAACGGATGTTGCGTCCATGACGTTGATGCTGCTTTCGTCGACCACTACCCACTCGACTGGCGTCTCTGAGGCAGCGATGAGCGCACGGATACGGTTTCGGAAGATATCCGCATTGTAGAAAACGAGATTGGCGTCAAAGCGGTATAGGAGGAGCCCCGGTGTGGTCTCAGCCTCAGGGTAGAGGTCGACCTCGTGAAAGCCTCTCATTCCCGGCACGCGTCCCAAAACCGCATCATGCGGGTCGGAATCGACAGCGATCAGCCAGAGCAGTGACAGCCCGATGGCCAGCATTACTCCCGGGATTACGCCGAGAATCAGGACACCCAAGGTCGTTGTTATCGAGATGGCAAGTTCCCGGTTGCTGGTCTTGTAGAGATCGCGAACGGTGGCAAAGTCGAAGAGACCGATGCACGCCACTATGATCACAGCGGCGAGCACGGTTTCGGGCACGAAGGTCAGAGGTGCAGCAAGGAGAACCACGATCGCAAGCATCGCGACGGCGGCAACCACGCCGACCAACTGGGTCCTGCCACCCATGGCGTCGTTGACGGCGGTTCGGGAGCCTGTTCCCGCTACCGGGAAGCCTTGGACAAGCCCGGCGGCCAGATTACAGGCTCCGATGGCATAGAGTTCCTGGTTGGGTCTGATCTCGTAGCCGTTCCGCCGCGCGAAGCTCTCGGCCTTGATTAAGCCGCTGGCGAACGCGATGAGCGCGATACTCGCGGCATCGACGAGCAGCATCCCGAATTCTCCGTGACTCATGGCTGGAAACCGGAACGCCGGTAGCCCCGCAGAGAGTTCCCCGATGACCGCTACGCCCCTCTCTTCGAGGCTCAGCGCCATGACGGCGACGATACCGGCGACGACCACGATTAAGGCGCCGGGCAATAAGGGGAGCGTGCGACGAAGAAGGAGCAAGACTGCCAACGCGACAACCCCCAGCACGAGCGTTGGCACATGGCTCTCGCCTACCGTCTGAGTGAACTCCAGTAATCTCGGGAAGAAGCCGCCCACCTCGCTCTTGTAGCCCAACAACTTCGAGAGCTGGCCAGCCACAGTGTAGAGGGCGATACCGTTCAGGAAGCCGACGAGAATCGGTTTGGACAGAAAGTTGGCGATGAACCCCAACCGCGCGATGCCCGCGAGCACCAATAAAACGCCCGTGAAGAGGGTGAGCAGAGCCATGAGCGCGATGTATCGCTCTGGGTCGCCGCCTGCCAGCGGTCCCAGGGCCGCCGCCACCATGATGCAGGTGGCAGACTCGGGTCCGGTGATCAACTGACGCGAGGAACCGAAAAGCGCGTAAGCCAGGAGCGGGAAGACCGCTGAGTACACGCCGACAATAGCCGGCACATCGACGAGTTCCGAGTAGGCGACCCCCACGGGAAGGGCAACACCTGCAACCGACAGCCCTGCCGTGAGGTCGCTGCGAAGCCAGGAACGATCGTAGCGGGTCAGGGTGTCGAGGCCAGGCGCGACGCGACGGGCGACGCGCCAAATTGACCGCTCTTTGTCTTGACGAATGCTCATCAGGCGATAGCGACAGATGGATCAACCGTAGCCAGAGACTTGAGCAGAAGTTGCCCTTAGCCCGGCTACTTGTCTAGCCGGCGTGCGAGGCCGATCATCTTGCATGTCCACCGCTCTGATGTCCCGAGCTTCTGGCGTATGTGGATGACGGCCTGACGAAGCTGCGACGTCTACAGGCCCTGGGTTATAGGTGATTCAGGCTTTCCTTCAGAATCAGCTAGGGCCTGTTGACATTCACGGCGCGCTCCTGGCGGGAGCGCATTTGCGCCGGGGCCAGGAGCGGGAGGCGCCGTGGGGTAGGGCCCCACAAGGCCTTCCGCGACGCCGCCCCGGCGCAAATGCGCCCCGTCCCGAAGGGATCCGGCGAAATCGGCCCGCTGCCGCGTTGCTTGTCGTCGAATATGCTCGGCATGTCCTTCCTCCTCGCGCCCAACAGCGGGCCGATTTCACTCGGACCAGGAGCGCGCCCTGAATTTCAACAGGCCCTAGTCCAGCTCCAATTCAGCTACGATCTTCTTCAGCCGGGCATTCTCTTTCCCAAGATTGCGAAACTTCGAGAGCTTCGACCTGCCCGAGCGGTTAGCCGAGCGCGAGCAACACCATGATGATCAGGAAGGAGTTGTTGCTCCGGTACAGCATGAAGTGGCCGATTATGCCGAATCGCCTTATCAGCGAGCTTCACCGACAGCGACGCCGCGACTGACGAACGCCATCCCTTCGGGCCCCGTCATCACCGTCTCAATAATCGGGTGGTGCAAGGGGCCATCGGCCGACCACTCCACGATGAAGTAGGCGCCGACACCGCCGCTCTGATCCTGCTCAGCTATCGCGAAAGTGACCGTCTGCCGTGGCTCCAACGTAACCGGCGTATCGACCAGTGTTCGGACCTCCGACCCATCGGTGCTGCCGTAAACGACTCTCTCCACGGTCATGGTGTTCACCGAATCGATATTGTGCACACCGAGCGTGGTCTGGAGCAGCACTCGCTCGCCACCGCGCGCAGTGATGAAGGAATAAGCTGGCACATAGGTGGTTCTACCGAGCTCAACGACCTCGGCCGGGACGACCTGGCCGCTCCAGACGGTCTCAAGGGGACCAGCCTTCCCTTCTTCCCTGAGGGCCTCATCCACTTGCGCGGCGAGGTATGCCGTGACGAGGATGGCGCCGAAAGTCGTCAACGGCCACAAAAGCGACAGCCCCCCAAGCCTGGACGCGCCGCGGGATCCATCCGTCTCGGAATTGCTCATACAGGGTCTCCTTGCTCTTTCTGATGCGAAGCATTGGCCCCGGCACGCAATACCGCCATCCCAGCCGATATGGTAGCACTCCTCAAGAACCCAACAAACAACTGGGATTGCCGGTCTGGCGATCGATCGGCACTCCCGGAAGGCGTCGTTCGATCCGACATCCGTCAAAGCTCGCCGTCCAGTCCGAAGAAAGCAGACTGCAGGGCCGCCTCGCGCCCGCGATCGTCCGTCGTGGCGGTGATCTCGGTGACAGTGGTGTCTTCGTTGGTCCGGTCCGCCAAGGCAAAGTCGGGTTTAAAGGCGGCTATCCACGTCGTGCCGCGCACGAACATAGCGAGCGCTACAACCGCCAACCCGACTTCACAGCGTGTGCCGGTTGTCTTTTGCCCTCGCTAGCCCTCTGTTTGTTTGGCTTCGGGCTTGTTCTTCTTCTTCTCCTTTCCTTCCTCCTCCTTCAGATCCTCTTCAGCCTCCGATGAGAGCGGTTCGGAGGCTTCTTTTTCGAGCGCCTCGGGATTAAAGGCATCGGGTGAACCGCGCGGTGGGTAGTCGAGCGTATCTTCAAGCCGCTCCTGGAGGGCCGGCGCCATCCTCGGAAATGGCAGCCGTCCCGCAGTTCGCCAGCCTTGCACCTCCTGCATCGCCTCGGCGCTGCGCGCCTCGTCCATGCCCGGGTCGCGGGTGACATAGAGAGTCTGCGACGGGCGCGCGAAGCCGGTTCCCGATTCCTCGACGATCTCGCCGATGCGCAGGAAGACATCCTCTTGGATCGCATAGAACTCGTTCCAATCGCGTGTCAGGGCGTAAATCCGGATCTGGATCTCCTGCGCGGACGCGCCGTAGCCGACGAAGCGGATCCGCAGCGAGTCTTTGTCGATCTTTGGATGCGCCAGGCACATCTCGCGCAGCTTCGCCAGAACATGGCGAGTTTGCTCCGGCTTGGTCTCATACCGCAGGCCGATGGTCCGCAGGATCAGCATCCGGTCGCACAGAGCCCAGTTGATCAGCTGCATGTTGGAGAATTCGGCGTTCGGCACGGTAATGACCGTCCGGTCCAGCGCGCGGATCCGGGTCGAGCGCATGCCGATCGCCTCGACCGTGCCCCGCTTTTCGCCGAAGGAACAGAAGTCGCCGACCCGTATTGGCTTGTCCGCGAACAGGATGAAGCCGCCGATGATGTTCTCGAGGGTCGGCCGGACGGCTAGGGCAATGGCGAGGCCGCCGATACCGAGGCCCGCGATCAGCGGCGCGACGGGAATCCCGAAAACCTCGGCCCCGATAACGGCTATGTAGATGACGACGACTACAGCCACAAGATTGGCCACGGTTCTGATCAACTGGGCGTTGAGCCGTTCCGGGAGCAATTGTCGAGTATTGATGATACCGCGGCCGATTCGCTTGATGATGAGGACGGCCAGCCAGGCACCCGCCGCATAGCGGGCCACGTCCAAGGCGAACCGGGACACAATCCATACATTGCCGGTCAGGTTGATCCCATCATCCATCACTTTCGACGCCATCATCATCGCAAGGATGACAAAGACGCCGGTCAGCGGTCTGCCGAGTTGAAGCCAGACACTGACATCGCGAAACCTCTCGTCCCACCACGTGCCCAACCGATAGACCAGAAGCGTGGCCGCGACGACGCCGGCCAAGAGCAGGAGCCAGGCGATCCACTGCCACAGGGTCTGCTGGACAACGACGTTATGGGTCCAGGCGGGCAAGGCGTCGACCCAGGCGGTGGAGAGAAGCGGGCCGGGTCCGTAAAGAAAATCCTCGTAGGCTCCGACAGTGGTGCCCGGCTTGTAAGGCAAGTGCTTGGAAAGCTCGTAAAACCTCTCCAGCGCTTGGACCGTCCGGCTGTTGAAAACAAACTCGCCGGCGCGCGGCCCCTCCGCGATCCGATCCAGGGTGAGCTCGGTGTCGGGTAGCCTCCAGGACGTCAGCCCGGTCTGCTCGACGGCGGCGAGATCGGGGATCTCTTCGAACGGCGGCAACGCGATGCGGTCGAGGATCTCCTTTAGCAGAAGGACCTTCTCGAAGCCCGTGCCTTCTCTCGTAGCGAGCGGGAACTTCCTGAGGTCGAGGCAGAGCATGGCCCGGCGAAACGAACGCCTGATCGCGGCAAGCGGTGCCTCTGCCTGTCGGCGCTCGATCGCTTGAGTGGCGTGCCTGAGGAAGCTTTCCAGGGTGGCCCGCGGGCTGTCCAGTCGCGGCGGCCGCAACGGATAGGGCGAGAATTCCGCCACACCGGCGACGGCGCTTGGCATTTGGTCCTGCGCCCCGCCTTCGATAGCGAACGTCTGACAAGCAAGAACAACCAGGATCACCCAAATGACTCTTGGGAAAACAAGCATCTTTATCTCTCCCACCTCCATTCCCCGGCGACCTGAACTGCCGCAGTCAGCCTTGCAGTCTGCACGCCAACGGCCTGTCTGGGAAATCAGCCAGCTGGCAAGCCCCTTCAACCCGTTCAAGCGGTGGCTAGGCATGGGGCCCCTCTGAATGGTTTGGAGTCAGGGTGGGAGGCAAGGCTTCCTTCGTCGCCATCGGGCCTGGCGCCGAAGGTCACCGGCGTCGGGCTCCTGCAATTTGACGCGCCGGGAACTCCACCGGAAACGAAATACTGACTCCGAAGGTCGGCGCTCGCCATGACCCATTGCTTGATGCGGAAGAGTATGCAATCTCGGCACGGCAACAGGTGGGGGGCCACTCGAGCCGGCCCCGATGCAGTTCGGAGAAGCCGTCGGCGGCGCGCCCGTCCAGCCGGTTGCGAAGGGGAAGGGACGCAGGGTGATGCCAACCGTGCCACCTATTGTATCGGCCTTTGCGGCGCTGCTCGTGGCCGCGGGCGCGATTGCGGGCTGCGCCCGGACCGTCGACCATCGTCCCCTCAGTGCGGCGGAATATGAGCAAGTCGATCCCTCCGGCCCGGCAATGGAACGCTGGTGGGGCGATGCGGCGCCGGCGAACCTCGAGCAGCTCATAAAGAAGGGAGCGCCCGTATTCAGGGCCCGATTTCCCGAAGCGGTCGACGCAACGCTCGAGACCGCGCCGATGCTCAGCACGCTCGTGATTTCCGGAGGCGGAGCGAACGGCGCCTTCGGCGCCGGTCTGCTCGCCGGCTGGACCGAGTCCGGCGAGCGGCCCCAGTTCGAATCTGTCACCGGCGTCAGCACGGGGGCGATGATCGCCCCCTTCGCATTTCTGGGCCCAGCCTATGACCCGGTTCTGCTCGAAACCTACGCCTCCGTGACCCGCGACGACGTGTATCGCTGGGACACCGTGGCCGGCTTCCTGTTCGGATCGGCGCTCGCCGATACCACGCCGCTGAAGAAGCAGGTCGAAACCTATATCACCGCCGAGCTCGTCGAGGCGCTGGCCGAGCAGCACCGGACCGGCCGCAGCCTCTTCATCATTACGACCCATTTCGACGCCCTGCGTCCGATGGTCTGGAACATCGGCACCATCGCCAATCGAGGAGACGACCGGGCGGTCGCGCTCATTCGTCAAATCATCCTCGCGTCGGCGGCGATCCCGGTCCTCTTCCCACCCGTCGCCATAGAATGGGAGGCCGAAGGCAAGCGCTTCACCGAACTGCATGTGGACGGCGCCCTCTCCAGCCAGGTGTTCGCCTATCCCGCTCAGATGGATCTGGGCCGCTTGAACGAAATCCTGGGCCTTACGTTTCGACGGCAAATCTTTGTGATCCTGAACGGCAATGCCCACAGCGTTTACCAACCGGCGCCTGTCACGGTGAAGCCCATCGCATCGCGTGCTCTGAAAGCTCTCCTTCGAAACAAGGCCAATCGGGACGTCGAGCGAATTTACAACTTGGCCCGTCGCGACAATTTCGGCTTCAACATGATATCGATCCCGGACTCTTTCCGGGCCAACCGGTCGACCGAGTTCGATCCTGACTATATGCGGGCGTTGATAGAGTTGGGCCGCGAAATCGGCCGCGAAGGCGACTTCTGGCGGGACCGTCCGCCCAATGGCTGACGAGACCCGCCCGGGCTCGGGCGGTCCCATCAGTCTGCCGGCAGCTTCCAGACTCGATCAGAAAACGGCCCTAGACGACCAAGCAGGGAACGGCCGCCAGGTTGCTCACCTTGCGCGACACGCTGCCCATCAACATGCCCTGGACCTGGCCCAGACCGCGGCTGCCCACCACGATCAGATCGACGCCGTTTCGGCTCGCATATCCGATGATGGCGTTCGCCGGATCCCCGGTCCCGATATCGCTCGCCACCGACTTGACTCCCTTGGTCTCGGCGACCCGCTTCGCCTGGTTGACCAGACGCTCGCCGACCGTGTTGAGCACATCCTGCCTGGTCCCTCGGACCGTCTCCAATTCCTTGGCATGTATGACCTCCGCGGGAAGCTGCATCTCTCGAACGACATGGATCAAATGCAGCTTGCCATCGAACCTCTTCGACACTTCGATGGCCGCTTCCAGGGCCTTTGTGGATGACTTGGATCCATCAATCGCGACGAGAATGTTGCTGAACATTCCAGTTCCTCCCTTCTGATGGGATCCTGACTTCGACCAAGCCCGCGTAGCGGTGCCGCATCCCTCCCCACAGAGGGAGAGGGATGCGCCCTAGTCCCGGGGGAACTTCCGGCGGTTTCAAGGCCGGAGTTCCCCATAGGCTGGCGGTCTCGGTCGGGCTCAGGTCAGCCAGACGTTCTCGTGGACCCGGAAGCCGTCGCCTTCGCCGACGGGGTGCGCCGACCAGCCCATGAGCTTCTCGGTGCGGGCGTCGAGCCAGCTGTTGAAGACCGGGATCACCGAACCGCCGGTGTTGTGGACGATCTCCTGGATGTCGCAGTAGACCTGTCCCCGCTCCGGCCCGTCGATCATGCCGCGCGCCTTGATGATCAGGCCGTCCAGCTCGGCGGTGCCGTTGTGGGACTCGTTCCACTTGGCATCCGAGAGGTGCACCAGGCTGAAACGCAGGTCCGCCGTGGGACGCGGCATCCAGTTCGACATGTGGAAGGGCCGCTTCATCCAGACCGAGCTCCAGTAGCCGTCGGCCGGCTCACGCTGCACCTGGATGTTGAAGCCCACCTTCTTGGCGCTCTCGGCCAGATGCAGGGCCAGGTCCGGGGCCGCCGAGCCGCCCGCCGCCGGCGAAGTGTGGAGCGTGACCGTCTGGCCTTCCATGCCCGCCTTCTTGAGGTGGAACTTGGCCTTGTCCGGATCGAACTCGCGCTGCGGGATGTCCTTGCAGAAGTACTTGTCCTTCGGGCCGATCGGCGTGTCGTTGCCGATGGTGCCGAAGCCCTTCAGCACGTTGTCGACCATACTCTGGCGCTCGGCCATGTGCTTGATCGCCAGACGCAGGTCGTTGTTATCGAAGGGCGGCGCGTCGGACATCATCGGGAAGGTGATGTGCCGCGAACCCGGGGCGCTCGCCATGGTGACGCCCGGCGCGTTGTTGATCAGCTCGACCAGCTTGGGGTCGACGCGGGTGACGAAGTGGACCTCGCCCGAGATCAGCGCGTTCATGCGGGCCGGGGTGTCGCCGATGCCGAAGCTCTCGACCTCGTCGACGTGGGCGATGTCGTCCCGGTAGTAGTTGCCGAAGCGCTCGGACAGCATGCCAACGCCCGGCTCGAAGGTCTTGATCTTGTAAGGACCCGTGCCGATGCAGTTGTTGAAGTCGGTGAAGCCGTCGGGAACGATGCAGGCGTGCATGTCGCCGAAGTAATAGGGCAGATCGCCGTTCGGCCCGCTCAGCTCGACCACCAGCACGTCGTTGCCGTCCTTGCGGATATCGGTGATCGGATCGAGCCAGGCCTTGATGATCGAGTCGCTGTCGTCGCCGCGGTGGCGGTTGAGCGAGTAGATCACGTCCTCGATGGTGAGCGTCTTGCCGTTGTGGAACTCCACGCCCTGGCGCAGCTTGAAGCGCCACACCTTGGCGTCGTCGCTGGATTCCCATTCGGTCGCCAGATCGGGCTGCACCGAGAGATCGTTGGCGTAGCGCACCAGGGTTCCCATGGTCTGATAGGCCCGCTGGAAGTCGAGCGAGGTGGTCAGACGGTTCGGGTTCAAGGTGTCCTTGGCGCTGTGGGCGTACCAGCCCAGGATCAGCCGCCCGCCCTTCTTCGGCGTGGCCGCCAGGGCCCGGTCGGCCGAGGCCAAGAGGCTGCCCGAAGCCGCCGCCGTCAGGCCGAGGACGCCGACCCGGCCAATGAACTCGCGCCTGGAAATCCGCCCCTTCAGGAACTCGGACTTCCAGTACTCACCCCTTTTGTCTTGCATCGGTCTCTCCCTGTTCCATTGCTGCTGTTACCGCAGGTTCAATTTGCCGGCCTGAGCCTAGTGTCCCGATTCCGAATCTCGAGCAATCGAGCTTCGGAATCGAAGGGACACTAACACTAAGGTGCTAGTGTGATTCAGCTTCCGAAAGATTCGGCATGTTCATCGTGCCGAATTTCAGAACCATCACACTAGTTTAACTTCCGATTTTGGGCAAACCGCGAAGTTGGCCGGCTTGGTTTCCGGGCGGATCGAGTAAAGCCCGGCCCGGCTGTTGATCTCGCTGCCGGGATCGTGCCTTACTGACGGCAACGGCCCGATACGAACAAACAATGGGGCAAGCGTGAGGAGCCGGAACAGGGGGAGTTCATGCTCGGGTCGCTGATCCTGCGCAGGATCGCGTTGGGCGTTGTGACTTTGTTCGTCGTCTCGCTGATCGTCTTCGCCGGGACCGAGATCCTGCCGGGCGACGTCGCCCAGGCCGTGCTTGGACAGGGTGCGACCCCGGAAACCCTGGCCGCCTACCGCGAGGCGATGAATCTCGACCGCCCGGCCTACGTGCGCTACGGCGAGTGGCTGCTCGGCTTGGTCACCGGCGATCTCGGCAACTCGCTGGCAACCCAACGCCCGGTCTCCGAGATCCTGGCGCCCCGGCTGCCCAAGACGCTTCTTCTGGGCGGGCTGGCCGCGCTCTTCGCCGTGCCGCTGGCGGTCGGGCTCGGCCTCTACGCCGCGATGCGCCCGGGCGGGTTCATGGACCGGACGCTCACCACGGGCTCGATTGCGATCATCTCGGCGCCCGAGTTCCTGATCGCGACCCTGCTGGTCCTGGCCTTCGCCGTGGAGCTGCGCTGGCTGCCGGCGATCGCGCGCGTTTCCGCGGACGCGAGCTGGGGCGAGACCCTATTGGCGCTGGCCATGCCGGTCGCGACCCTGACCGCGGCGGTGCTGGCGCCCATGATGCGCATGACCCGCTCGGCCATCCTCAACGTGCTCGGCCACCCCTCGATCGAGATGGCGATCCTCAAGGGCGTGCCGCGCCGGACCATCATCCTCAAGCACGCCCTGCCCAACGCGATCGCGCCGATCATCAACGTGATCGCGGTCAACCTGGCCTACATCATCGGCGGCGTGCTGGTGGTCGAGACGATCTTCTCCTACTCCGGGGTCGCCAAGCTGATGGTCGACGGGGTGGCCTCGCGCGATATCCCGGTGGTGCAGGCCTGCGCGATGTTCTTCTGCGCGATCTACATCTTCCTCAACCTCCTGGCCGACGTGGTCTCCATCGTGGCCAATCCGCGACTGAGGCACGCCAAATGAGCGCCACGCCCGCCGTCGCGGAGGAGCCCCGCTTCCACCTGCCCGAGCTCGGGTTCCTCGGCTGGATGTCGGTCGGGATCCTGGTGTTCTGGACCTTCGTCGCCCTGGCCGCGCCCTGGCTGGCGCCCTACGAGGAAAGCAAAATCCTGACCGACCAGTCCTTCGGCGCCGGCGACGGAGAGGCGCGGATGTTGCTCGGCTCGGATTACCTGGGACGCGACGTCTTCAGCCGGCTGATCTTCGGTGCCCGCATGACCCTGGGCCTGGCGCTGGCCGCCACGGTCTTCGCCTTCGTCGCCGGCGTCACCCTGGGTTTCGTCGCCGGCATCCTTGGCGGGCGGGTCGACGACGTGATGAGCCGGATCAACGACGCCTTCGTCTCCTTTCCTTCGATCATGCTGGCGCTGATCCTGGTCTCGGCCTTCGGATCCTCGCTCTGGCTGCTGGTGCTGACCATCGGCTTCATCGAGGCAACCCGGGTCTACCGAATCGCCCGCTCGCTGGCGCAGAACATTATGGTGATGGATTTCGTCGAGGTCAGCCGGGCGCGGGGCGAGTCGCTCTGGTGGATCCTTCGCCACGAGGTTATGCCCAACGCCTTCATCCCGCTCTCGACCGACTTCGGGTTGCGCTTCACCTATTCGATCCTGCTGCTCTCGTCGCTTTCCTTCCTCGGGCTCGGTGTGCAGCCGCCCTTCTCCGACTGGGGCTCCATGGTCAAGGAGAACATGGCGGCGATGAACTACGTGCTGTTCTACGGCATCCACGTCGCCTTGGCGCCGATCCTGCCGGCGGTCTGCATCTTCTCCGTGACCCTAGCCAACAACCTGCTGATCGACTGGAACCTGGGCCGCTCTCAGAAGGACATCTCCTCGGAGCTGATCAAGTGAGCGCGCTGCTCGAGATCAGGAACCTGCAGATCGAAGGCCGGCGCAACACGCGCAGTCCTTTCACGCCGATCGTGCGCGGCGTCTCGCTGGAAGTGAAGCGGGGCGAGGTGCTGGCGCTGATCGGCGAATCCGGCGCCGGGAAGTCGACCATCGCCTTGGCGTCCATGGGCTACGCTAAGCCCGGCTGCCGGTTTTGCGGCGGCGAGGTGATCTTCGACGACATCAGCGTGCTGGACCTCTCGCTGGAAGACAAGCGGGCGATCCGCGGTGCGCGGATCTCCTACGTGGCGCAGTCCGCCGCCGCCGCGTTCAACGCCTCGCTGCGCCTCGACGATCAGATCACCGAGGTCTCGATGGTGCACGGGGTCGGCACCCGGGACGAGGCCGAGGCCCGCATGATCGATCTGGCCCGGCGCATGCAGCTGCCGGACCCCGAGAACATCATCCGCAAATACCCTCACCAGGTCTCCGGCGGACAGCTTCAACGGCTGATGGCGGTCATGGCAATGAACGCCCACCCCGATCTCCTGGTGCTCGACGAGCCGACGACCGCGCTCGACGTGACCACCCAGGTCGAGGTCCTCGCCGCCTTCAAGGACACCATCCGGGACTCCGGCGCCGCCGCCATCTACGTCACGCACGACCTCGCGGTGGTCGCGCAGATCGCGGACCGGATCAAGGTGCTGTTCGGCGGCGAGACCGTCGAGGAGGGCACCACCGAGCAGATCCTGCACGACCCGCAGCAGGACTATACGCGCAAGCTGATGGCCGCGGTCCGGCCACCGCCGAAGCGGACCGGCGAAGGCGCCGCCGAGGGGGGCCATGGCGAGGGCCTCGTGATCGAAATCAAGGGTGTCGACGCGGGCTACGGCAAGCGGCTCGACGGCAGCCCGGCGGTGAAGATCCTGCATGACGTCACGGTCGACATTCCGCGCGGCTCGGCCGTGGGCGTGATCGGCGAGTCGGGCTGCGGCAAGTCCACCCTGGCGCGGGTGATCTCCGGCCTCCTGCCCGCCGCCCAGGGCGAGATCCTGCTCGACGGCAGCGCGCTGAAGAACGACGTCAAGGAGCGGACCCGCAAGCAGCTGCAGCGGGTGCAGATCGTCATGCAGATGCCCGACGTCGCCTTCAATCCCCTGAAGACGGTCGGCCAGGCGCTCGAGCGGCCGCTCGAATTCTATCTCGAGATGCCGGCGGGGGACCGGCGCCGCCGGGTCGCCGAGCTGCTGGAAATGGTGGAGCTGCCGGCCGAATTCGCCAACCGGCGGCCCCAGGCGCTCTCGGGCGGGCAGAAGCAGCGGGTTAACCTGGCCCGCGCACTGGCCGCCGAGCCCGAGGTGATTCTCTGCGACGAGGTGACCTCGGCGCTCGACACCGTGGTCGGCGCGCAGATCATCGACCTGCTGAAGCGCCTGCAGAACGACACGGGGGTCACCTTCGTCTTCATCAGCCACGACCTCTCCACGATCGCGAGCTTCGCCGACCGGGTGGTCGTGCTCTATGCCGGCCGGGTAGCCGAGCAGGGGCCGACGGCACAGGTGCTGTCTCCGCCCTACCACCCCTATACCTCGCTGCTGCTCCACTCCGTGCCGGAGATGCGCCAAGGCTGGCTGGAGGAGATCCGTGAAACCGAAACGGCCCAGCTGGCCGCCGCCTCCGTGGTCGAGATCGGCACCACCGGCTGTTCCTTTCACAAGCGCTGCCCCGTGGCCATCAAGGGCGTCTGCGACACGACCGAGCCGCCGGTCCGTCCCCTGCTCCACGGCCACCGCATCACCTGCCACCGGGAGGTCGCCGAGCTCGGATGAACCGGGCCTCAGCCATGGGCCTCTCGCATGATTTCCCGGGTGACCGGCTCGCTGCGCAAAGCCCTCCACGGCTCGCCGGGCGTGCGCTGCCAGGCGGTGCGCCGCCAGCCGCTGTCCTCCTCCCTGCTCCACCACCAGGTCGGTCCGCCCATGTCGCCCCGCCAGAAATAGATCAGCAGCGCCGGCTCGGAACCGGTATCCAGGGTATGCAGCCGGTGCGGGGGCGTTATGGAGTAGTCGCCGGGGACAAGCTCGAAGGGCGCGCCATCCAGTCCATGCTGGATCCGGAGCCGGCCCGAGAGGCAGTAGTAGATCTCCGCCGCCGCATGGGTGTGAGGCGGATAGTGAATTCCCGGCGCCAGCAGGAACTGCCCGGTCGCCACGCTCCGGCTGGCGAAGCAGCCGTAATTGCCGGCCGCCTGCGACGCGAGCATGCCCTCGGCGAGGCTCTCATCGATCCCGCCGCCGGCGTAGACCTGATGCCAGTCGAGGGCCCGGGCGGCCGCGAGCGCGGGGCCCAGCAGCCCCTCGCATCCGCTGGCGTTATCCAAGGCCCGCTCGAGATGCTTCACCGCCGGGTGCGCGAGCGCCTCGAAGGGCCCGCGCTGCACGCTGGCCGTCTCGACTTGGGAGAGATCCTTCACAAAGGGCACGAGGTTGGGATCGGTGGCGCCCCTCTCGGCAAGATCCCGGGTCAGCGCCGCCAGGAAGGCGCGCGCCGCCTCCGCCATGTCCTCCACGCGCCGCAAGCGATCAGCTTTCCGGCCGCCGCGCGAGGATAAGCTTACCGGGGCGCTCCAGTGCGTCCATGTAGTTGTGGTCCTCGATCCGCGTCACGACCCAGACCCCGTCGCGCTCCAAATCGGCGACGTGACGGGCGTAGTCCTGGTCGACATAGGGCTCGGCGTTCATGAAGATCACCACGGGCGCGCCAGGTCGGGCCAGTGAAACCAGGTTGGGGAAGGCTTCGGGGCCGAGATGGCCGAGTCCGAAGCTGCCGACGCTGATCACGGCATCGTAGACGCCCTGCTCCGGCGCGGGCGCTTTCTCGGCGTCCTGCCGGATCAGCTCTTGGTAGACGCCGGTCTTCGCCGCTTCGGCCAGCATGCCCTCCGAGATATCGACACCTTCGAGCCGCCCGTAGCCGAGCTTGGCCAGTTCGAGCCCCACGAGGCCAGTGCCGCAGCCGACGTCGATGATCCGCGCCGCCCCGTCGGGCAGCAGATCGGACAGAGCCTTCGCGGCGATGCGGTGGGCGCGGTAGCCGTATTCCTGGAGCAGGTCCCGGTCATAGCTGTCGGCCCAGGCATCGTAGTGCTCGGCTGGATCTATCGAGACGTCCTTGCCGCTGACATCGGCCAACTTTCCCCGTGGCGCCTTGGGCACGGCTTGATCTCCCTTGCTCGGCCGGGACGAGATAGGGGCAGTATGGCTTTTGGATTCCGCTCTAGGAAGTCGCGCCGTCACGACCGCCGCTGTTACGCGGCCTGGTCCCCGCCCGGCCCGGGAAAGTTCTCCTGAATGTATTCACCGAAACAGCGGCAGACGTCGACCGCCGTGAAGATTCCAGCGAGGCGGCCCTTACGCGTTACCAGGACCGAGCCGATGTGGCGTTCCGCCATGGTCAGCAGAACACTCTCGATCGGCTCGTTCAAATCCACCGTGTAGGCATCGGGCACGTAGACATCGGCAACGGTGAGGCCTGCGGCCTTCTCGCGGCCCAAGGGCAGGAACAGCACCGAGCGTAGATCCCGGTCCGAGAGGATACCGACCAGCTCGCGACCCTCGGTGACCGGCAGGTGGCGGACACCGTGCTGGTCCATCATCTGCCTGGCCTTGTCGACCGAGGCCGAGCGTTCGATGGCATAGGGAAAGGGCGTCATGGCCTGTGCGAGACTGGGGGGAGGTTTGATCATTCCGCCGATACGCCTTGTTGCTGGAGAGAGTCCGCTGCGGCGCAGCTCCGAACCCGGAAACTGGCATTCCAATCGGAAACAAAGTCCTAGCGCCTTCGCCGCGGCGCCACGTTGATGTTCGTCAAGTTCTCCTGACCGCGCGGATCTTATCCTTTGTGCAAAGGAAATGTGGGATTCATTGTTGCCGCTCGAACGCCGCCCGATCGCGAGCGGCCGGGCGCGGGGCTGGTTCCGCGTTTGCCATCAACCCTCCGGAGATGACTCGCATGCCTCCAAGTATCGGCAGGGTCCTTTCTCAAGAAGAGATCGAGTCGCTCGAGCGAGAATTCGTTAACGACGTCGAGGCCGGCCGGGAGCCGCCCGCGCTGAAGCGGCTGGAGCCGCTCCGGAAGGCCCAGCGTCACCAGGAGCTTGCGGCCATGGCGCTGCTTCGGATCATCGATTGCCAACACCTGTCGATCGAGGCGGCCGTCGAAGTCCTCTCGGAGATCGCGCACGCCCATCCAGAGGAGGTCGCGATCCTGCAGAAGGTGGCGGAATGCCTCGAGTCCGCGCGCGACATCGACGACCTTAACGCGCCGCCCCCGGCGGATGAGGTCTTCCCAAGCGTGATCGAGAAGCTCGCCGAGTTTGCCAAGCAGCGGAAGAGCGGCCCGGGTGAGGAAGACATCCTATCGGGATTGGGCACCGCCGCGCGCCTGATGGCGCGGCAGCACGACGCGCTTGCGGAGCGGTGCTATCGGCGCCTGACCGAGATCGACCCGCAGAGCTGCCGGCACCACTACAACCTGGGCCTCTTCTTCAAGACCCGCGGCCGTTTCGCGGAAGGCATGGCGGCGAACCAGACCGCGGCCGGGCTGGCGGACGAGCCCGTCGACAGCATCCAATGGAACCTGGGGATCTGCGCCACGGGCGCCGGCGAGGGCGCCATTGCCCTGGAAGTCTGGCAAGGCATGGGCCAGAAGATCGCGATGGGCCGCTTCGGCCTGCCGGAAGGCGGCTATCCCGAGTGCAAGGTGAGGCTCGCCGAGCGGCCGCTCGCCGAGCGGGACGCGGCGGCGGACGACCCGGGTTTGGAAGAAACGATCTGGATCGAACGCCTCAGTCCCTGTCACGGCATTGTCCGCAGCGTCCTCTATCGGAACCTGGGGGTCGATTACGGCGACGTCGTCCTGTTCGACGGGGCGCCCATCACCTCGCACACCTACGGGGACACGATTGTGGACGTGTTCCCTCACCTCGCAACGCTGGTCCGCCGGCACTACCAACTGTTCGATTTCGCCGGCACCCAGGAGGAGGCCCGCCAGCTGGCCGATGTCAGCCGCGACCTCGCTGACGACGCGGTCGTTTACGCGCACACGGAGAACGTCGAGTTCCTCTGCGCAAACTGCTGGCGCGATCCCGACCGCGATCATGAACATCGTGAGGTGATCGAGAAGCATGTCGTGACCGGAAGGATCGCGGCTCCCAACCACATGGACCCGCAGCACCTCCTCGACCAGCTCGACCAGGCTCTGGCGAAACGGCCGCAGTGCCAACTCTACGTTCCCGACCTCTGCGTGGCGGCTGAACTGGACAAGCGGGCCGGGGTGGAGAGCCGGAGGTTCACCCTGTTGACAAACAACTAGCCGCCGCGCCTTGCCGCGAAGCCCCAAGGCTCGAAGGTCCCGGCCTCGCTTTACAGCGCCGAGAAGTCCCGCCTAGACTCTCGCCGGTGATTGGACCGGCCGCACTGTGCCGAGCCGGCGACGCCCCGAGGCTTTCTGAATGAGCCCAGACCGCAGCGCGCGCGAGGAAGCGACATGACCGGCAAGATCGACCTGGAAACCTTGGACGGCCTGGTATCGGCCGGCGAGATCGACACGGTGGTGGTCGCCATGGTCGACATGCAGGGCCGGCTCATGGGCAAGCGCGTGACCGGGCACTTCTTCCTCTCCAACATCGTCGAGGAGACCCACGGCTGCGACTACCTGCTGACCATCGACATGGAGAACGAGCCGGTGCCCGGCTACGCGGCGGCCAATTGGGACCTCGGCTACGGCGACTTCGTGTTCAAGCCGGATCTGAACACGCTGAGGCGCATTCCCTGGCTCGAAGGGACGGCCCTGGTGCTCTGCGACCTGGTGGACCATCACAAGCACGAGCCGATCCCCCACGCGCCCCGGTCGATCCTGAAGAAGCAGCTGGCGCGCCTGGCCGACAAGGGCTGGATCGCGAAGATGGCCTCGGAGCTGGAGTTCTATCTCTTCGACGAGCCCTACGACCAGGCGCGGGAGAAGGGCTACCGCGAGCTCAAGCACGCCGGCTGGTACATCGAGGACTACCACATCTTCCAGACCACCAAGGAAGAGAGCCTGATCCGGGCGATCCGCAACGGCATGGACGGCGCCGGCATTCCTGTCGAGGTCTCCAAGGGCGAGTGGGGGCCGGGCCAGGAGGAGATCAACCTGGTCTACGCCGAGGCGCTGGAGATGGCCGACCGCCACGTCCTCTACAAGAACGGCGCCAAGGAGATCGCATTCCTCCACGGCAAGGCGATCACCTTCATGGCCAAGTTCGCCTACGAGCTCGCCGGCAACTCCTTCCACCTGCACTCGTCCCTGTGGGACGCCGAGAAAGACACCCCGCTCTTCGCCGACCAGGACGACGCCCACGGCCACTCCAAGCTGTTCAAGCACTACCTCGCCGGCCAGCTCGCCTGCGCCGAGGCCATGACCCTTTTCTTCGCCCCCTATATCAACTCCTACAAGCGCTTCCAGGCCGGCTCCTTCGCGCCGACCAAGTTGGCCTGGAGCCTGGATAACCGCACCGCGGGCTTCCGGGTGCTGGGTCCCGGTGCGGGCACCCGGGTCGAGTGCCGGATCCCGGGCGCCGACGCCAACCCCTACCTGGCCTACGCGGCGACCCTGGCGGCCGGACTGCACGGCATCGAGAACAAGCTGGAGCTGGAGCCGGCCTTCCGCGGGAACGTCTACGAGGCCGACGAGGTTCCCGACGTGCCCAAAACGCTGCGCGCCGCCCTCGAGGCGCTCGACGGCTCCAAGGTCTTGCGCCAGGCCTTGGGCGACAAGGTGATCGACCACTATCTGCACTGCGGACGCTGGGAACAGGCGGAATACGACCGCCGCGTGACCGACTGGGAAGTGGTCCGGAACTTCGAGCGGGCCTGAGGCCCTCGACCCGGATCCGCGGTCGATGCATCGACGCCATCGAAAAGATCCGGGCGTGATGGGCCGTATAGACGAGTTCACCACGGCGATCGCCTCGGCTGTCGAGGAGCAGAACGCCGCGACCAACGAGATCGCCCGCAACGCCCAGGAGGCCGCAGCGTCCCGGCTTTTGCTGGACGGGCGCGTGGGTTGTGCGCCATCGTTCCCTCGAACGATGAGAGGGGCCGGTCATGGCGATCTGGTTCGACGAGTTTCCCGTGGCGGACGCGCGCGAGCGGAGCCGCGACACCCTGGTCGATCACCTGGGCATTGAGCTGCTCGAGGCCGGCGACGACTATCTGAGCGCCCGCATGCCGGTCGACCGGCGCACCTGGCAGCCGGCCCGCGTGCTGCACGGCGGCGCCTCGGTCGTGCTGGCCGAGACTCTCGCTTCCTGGGCGGCCACCTTCTGCATCGACCGCAGCAAAAATCACTGCGTCGGGCTCGAGATCAACGCCAACCACGTCCGGCCGGTGGCCGAAGGGTCTGTGACCGGGACGGCGCGGCCGCTCCACCTCGGCCGCACGACCCAGATCTGGGATGTGCGCATCACGGACGACGCGAACGGCAAGCTGGTCTGCGTCTCGCGGGTCACCATGGCCGTGCTGAGCACGCCCAACCGCTACTGACCCCTCCCCGCTTCCCTCGCCGCCCACGGCAACGCTACAATCGGGCCCTGAGAGCGGGGGACAGCAGTTTATGAGCTTCAAGAACAAGACGGCCGTGGTCACCGGCGCGGGCGGCGGCATGGGCCTGAACATTGCCCGCGATCTGCTCGCCGCGGGTGCCAACGTGGCCTGCATCGACCTCAAGGACCGGCCCGACGGCCTGGACCGGGGTCCGGGCCGCGCTCTCTATCTCCAGGGCGACCTGACGAACGACGCCTTTGTCGGCGCCGCGATCGGCCGGGCCTTTGACGAGACGGGACGGCTCGACTACCTGGTCAACGGCGCCGGCGTGCTCTGGTTCGACCGGGACGTCTCCCTGGTCGACATCGATCTCGATGTCTGGGACCAGGTGTTGCAGATCGATCTGAAATCGATGGTCCACGCGACCCGTCACGCGGTGCCGCTGATGAAGAAGAGCGGCGGCGGCGCCATGGTGCACATCGCCTCGGTCCAGGCGCTGCGCGGCGACGACAAACCCCAGGACGCCTACCAGGCGGCCAAGGCGGCGATCGTCTCACTCTCCAAGTCGCTGGCCGTGCAGTTCGCCGGCGACGGGATCCGCTCCAACGCACTCTGCCCCGGCGGGACCGTCTCGCCCATGCAGGCGCGCTGGGAGGAGGACCCGGCCAAGAAGGCGGCCGCCGCCGGCGGCGTTCCTCTTGGCCGTCTCGGCACCACCCAGGACATGGCCGACGCCACGCTCTTCCTGCTGTCGGACAAGGCCTCGTTCATCACAGGGATCGAATTGGTCGTGGACGGCGGGCGATTGGCTCTGCCCTGAAACGGCGGTTTACTCGATCTCACCCATCTTGATCAGGAGCGCGCGGTGGGTTTCGCGCTCCTCGAGCCAGTAGTCCTTGAGTTGCTGCCCGGTCAGGAACCGGCCGCGCAGGCTCTTCTGGTTCATGTAGTCCTGCCAGTCCTTGGACTCGTAAACCTCGCGGAAGAGCTCGCGGTAGAAAGTCGCGACCTCGTCCGGCAGACCCGGTGGGCCGACGATGCTGCGCTGCATGAAGTAGACCATGTCCTGGCCTTTCTCGCGGAAGGTCGGGACGGTCTTGAACATATCCAGACGCGTCGGGGTGAAGGCGGCGAGCGGGCGCGACTTGCCGGACTCGAAGTAGCTCTCCTGCTCGGCCGGATTGTTCACCGTCGAGTCGGCGCGCTTCTCGATCAGTTCCCTGGCGACCCGGCCGCCCCCCTTGAAGGGACTGTACTTCATCGACAGCCCGTAGGCCGCGTTCAGGAAGTCGGTCAGCAGGTTGTCCTCGGAAGCCGTGCCCGTCCCGGCCATGATCCAGCGGTCACCCTTGCCCTTGGCGACGGAGAGAAAGTCTTCCAGCGTCTCGATCTCGCTGTCGTTGTTCACCCAAAGCAGGAAGGTGTCCTCGGCCATGCGGGCGATCGGCGTATAGCTCTCGATGTCGATGCCGAGACCGGGGTCGCGCAGCGGCGTGGTGTAGAAGCTGTTGAGCGTGACCAGGACGATGTGCGGGTTGCCGCTGTTCTCCTTCAGGTAGCCGAGAGCCTCGGCGCCGGATCCGCCGGGTTTGTTGACCGGCACGAAAGGCTGGGGCGACAGCTCCTCCCATTCGATGATCTCCTGGAAGAAGCGGGCCATCTTGTCTGCGCCGCCGCCCTTCCCGGCCATGATGACCAGCTCGACCGGCTGCTCCGGCTGCCAGGCCAAGGCCGGGCCGGCGGCCGCGGCGAAGAACCAGAACAGGGGCCCAAGCAGGGCACAGGCCGCCCACCCTCTCCGGCGCCGTCTCCCGTGCCTCCTGCCCGGCCGATCGGCGCCACTCAATTCCTTGAGCATGCTATTCCGGTTTCGTTTTCAGCCAGCGCAGGAAGACCCGAAAGAGCTCGCGGTCCCGCTCCGGCTCGGTGGCCACGCCGAGTTCGGCGGCCTCTGCGTCGAGGAAGGTGCCGACCGCGGAGCGCAGCTCGTCGTAGCTGAAGACGCGGTCGCTGGGGCCGAAGTCGTCCAGCCAATCCTGCGCGGCGCTGAAGCGGCTCCATTCCGGAATCTCGGCGTTCAGATTGACCTCGGCCCACTTGGTATGCCGCGGCGGCTTCTGGAATTCCTCGAAACGGTTGAAGAAAGCGGTAACGAAACGGGCGACGTTGGCATAGCGCTTGGTGTCGGGCTTCCAGTTGAACGCAATCATGACGGCGCCCACGGCGATGGTATCGACCTTGCCGTCGGCGCCGAGCAGATTTGGGTAGTCCTTGGCCACCAGGCTCGAAGGCAGGTAAGCGTCGAGCAGGCCCGGCGTGAAGGGGACCGACAGGAGACGAAGCGAGCCGTCCGCGGGGGCGCTCTGAACAAGCCCGGCCGGCTTGCCGGCGACAAAAGCCATGGCGTCGATCTCACCCGCCCGCAGCCTGTTCATTGCGACGCCGTGCTCCAGGGTCTGCGGCTCCACCACAATGCCGAGCTCCGAGAACATGTTCGAGGCGGTGACGTAGCTGCCGCTATCCTTCGGACCGAAGTTCACCTTCTTACCGGCAAGCTCTTGAATTTCCCGGACCGCGGAGCCGGCGAGCAGGTGGAGCTCCTCGTTGTAGAGACGCGTCACGTAGTGGATGCGCCGCTCGAGACCCTGATGGATCTTGTTATCCTTCGCGTAGGTCAGGGCATCGGCTTGAACGATCGCGATGTCGACTCCCTTGAGGTAGAGAATGTCGGTGATGTTCTGCAGCGACCCCTTGCCCAGGATCGGCAGGACCCGCAGGTCCGTTCCGTCGTCGAGCACCGATGCAAGATCGACCGCGGTTCGGTAAGCCGTGCCGCCGGTTCCGCCGGCCATGACCCGGACGACGTTGGCATTGATGTCGCGCCGCAGCGTCTCGGCAAGACCCTGCTGCGCGCCGGCGCCGCCAACCGGAAGCTGGCACGCCACGATCAGCGCAATGCAGAGAACGAATCTATGCGGCATCGAAAGCCCCCTCTGTTGCTCTTGTGATGCGCCGCATGCCCGGGACAGCGGGCGTCTTCTTGTGGCGAGACCGGACCCGCAGGACTCCGAGACTACTACAGATTGGCTCGACCTCAAATTCCAGGGCCCGGCAGCGGCCGCGCGCCGCGCCCTTCCAGGCCGGCTGTCGTCCGCCCTGAAGTGTTGTGCCGCCCGCACACCCCCCATAGACTCCGTCTTGTCAGGCCCGGGGGAAGCCGCAAGGCGCGGGCAGGTTGTCGCGCAAGTAGGGAGCAGGACATGACGCCCGATCCGCAGACCTTGAAGGGGACCTGGGGCTTTCCGACGCAGATCAGGTTCGGGCCCGGACGTATCGCCCAGTTGCCGCGGGCCTGCGGAAGCCTCGGCATGAAGTCTCCGCTCCTGGTGACCGACCCCGGCCTCGCCGACCTCGCCATGGTACGGGATGCGATGACGGGCCTGGCAGGCGCCGGTCTGGCGGCGGGACTGTTCAGCGACGTGAAGCCGAACCCGGTCGGCCGCAACGTCAGCGACGGGGTTGCGGCCTATCGCGACGGCGGCCACGACGGGGTGATCGCCTTCGGTGGCGGCAGCGCGCTCGACGCGGGCAAGGCGATCGCCTTCATGTCCGGCCAGAACAAGCCGATCTGGGACTTCGAGGACGTCGGCGACAACTGGAAGGCCGCCGATCCCGCCGGCATCGCGCCGATCATCGCGGTGCCGACGACCGCGGGCACCGGGTCGGAAGTGGGCCGCGCCTCGGTCATCCTGAACGAGGCGACCGAGACCAAGAACATCGTGTTCCATCCGAAGATGATGCCGGAGATCGTGATTGCCGATCCCGAGCTGACACTCGGCCTGCCGGCCAAGATCACCGCGGCGACCGGCATGGACGCCCTCGCCCATTGCCTCGAGGCCTACTGCGCTCCGGGATTCCACCCCATGGCCGAGGGAATCGCGGTCGAGGGCATACGCCTGGTGAAGGACTGGCTGCCGCGCGCGGTCGCCGACGGGTCGGACCTAGCGGCCCGGGCCCACATGCTGGTCGCGGCCTCCATGGGCGCGACCGCCTTCCAGAAGGGCCTCGGGGCGATCCACGCGCTGTCGCACCCGATCGGCGCGCTCTACGACACGCACCACGGCCTGACCAATGCCGTCGTCATGCCCTACGTGCTGCGTCACAACAGCGCCGCTATCGAGGAAAAGATGGTCCGCCTCGCCGCCTGGCTCGGCCTGCCCGGCGCGGGCTTTACGGCGGTTCTGGAGTGGGTACTGGCACTGCGCGCGGAAATCGGCATTCCCGAGACGCTCGGCGGCCTTGGGGTCGGCGACGAGCGGATCGACCAGCTCTCCGAGATGGCCGCGGTCGACCCGACGGCCGGCGGCAATCCCGTGCCGGTCGGCGCGCCCGAGCTCAAGGCCATGTTCCGGGATGCGCTCGACGGCCGGCTCTGACCACAAGAAGGCAATGCCGCTTGCCCAAGCTTGTCATGCTCGGGCTTGACCCGAGCATCCAGAGTTGCGCCCCACTGGATTGCCGGATCAAGTCCGGCAATGACAACGGGGTGATACCTAGAGGTAAGGTATTCAGCCTGCAGAGACTGGCGCGACGCGTCGCCGCCGTTTCCCTCTTTCTTGCACTCGCCGCCGCGTGCTCGCCGCAGCGCACCTACGAGGCCTGGGCCCTGCTCGACGACCTCAACGCCGGCCCGGGGCCGAGCGCGCTGAAGGATTCGACGCCGGCGCCGACACGGCGCCAGATCGCCTACGGCCCCACGCGCAGCGGCTTCTACGGCGATCTCTATGAGCCGCGCAGCGAGAAGGCCGGCGTGCCGCTGGTCCTGGTGCCCGGCGCCGCACCGGGCGGCAAGGACGACCCGCGCCTGATCGCCGTGGCCGAGACCTTCGCGCGCAGCGGTTTCACCGTCCTGGTGCCCGACATCGAGAACCTGCGGCGACTCAACGTCAGCGCCGACGACGCCCGGCACATCGCCGCGGCGGTGCAGCGGGTCGCCCGGGCCACAGGGCAGGAAGGCGAGCCGGCGGTCGGCATCATGGCGGTCTCCTATGCTGCGGGACCCGCGGTGATCGCCGCAAGCGAAACGCCGGCCAAGGATCGTGTCGCCTTCATCCTGTCGGTCGGTGGCTACTACGACATGGAAGCGGTCATCACCTTCTTCACCACCGGGAACTATCGCGACTCACCGGAGGACGCCTGGCGCTATCGCACGCCGAACGAGCACGGCAAGTGGGTCTTCCTGCGCAGCAACGCCGCGCGCATGCCCGAGTGGCGGGACCGCGTCCTGCTCGATGCGATCGCCGACCGGAAGATCTATGATCCGGCGGCCGATGTCGGTCAGCTGGTCGGCCGCCTGGGGCCCGACGGCCTTGCGGTCATGAACCTCTTGAGCAATCGCGACCCCGAGCGGGTCGGCGCGCTGATAAGAGCGCTTCCCGCGACCCTGCGCGATGAGATCTTCGCGCTCGACCTGAAGCGGCTCGACCTGTCCCAAGCCCATTTCGAGGTCATCCTGCTGCACGGCAGCAAGGACCCAATCATTCCCAGTACGGAAAGCCAGGCCCTCGCCCGGGCGCTGCCCGAGGAGAAGGCCCACCTCTATGTGCTCGAGGGGCTCGAGCACGTCGAGCTGCGGCCGAAGGGTTTCTCCGACCGCCTAATGTTCTTGCGCGCGGCCATGCGTCTGCTTGAGATCCGCGATTCCATCTCGGCAAAGTCCGAGTAGCCGCGCACTCCGAGCGGGGCAGAATATTTCGCCGTGCAGGCGCGGTGAGAACTTTGTTTTCGTCCATCGGCGGCAAAAATCAACTTTCTGTCGATTTACTTACCGTTAAGTCACCGAAGGTTGAATACTTCACTAGACCATTGATATCTATCACATAACGCGCCGCATACGACAGGCGCAATAATAAGCTCGCGAGGTTCACGTTCGACATGACGGTCTTCACGCACCCAGAATTCGACGGCCACGCCGAGGTGGCCTTCTGCCACGACGCCGACAGCGGCCTGAGGGCGATCATCGCGCTCCACAATCTGAATCGGGGCCCCGCGCTCGGCGGCTGCCGCATGTGGCGCTACGCCAACGAGGACGAGGCCCTGACCGACGCGCTGCGCCTCGCTCGGGGCATGACCTACAAGTCGGCGTTGGCCAACCTGCCCTACGGCGGCGGCAAGTCGGTGATCATCGGCGACTCGCGCAGCATGAAGAGCGAGGCGCTGTTCCGCGCCATGGGCCGCTTCGTCGACTCCCTGGGCGGCCGCTACATCGTTGCCGAGGACGTCGGCATCTCCGTCGACGACGTCGAGATCATGGGGCGCGAGACGAAGTTCGTCGCCGGCACGCGCCGCGGCGGCGTCGGCGACCCATCGCCCGGCACGGCCTACGGCGTGTTCATGGGCATTCGCGCTGCGGTGAAACACAAGCTCGGCAAGGACGACCTCAGCGGCGTTACCGTCGCAGTCCAGGGACTCGGCCACGTCGGCCGCCATCTCTGCCGCTACCTGGCGGGCGACGGCGCGAGACTGATCGTGACCGACATCGACGAGGCCGCCATGGCCGCCGTCGCCGCCGAGTTCGGCGGCCGCACCGTGTCGCCGGAGGCGATCTACGACGCCGAGGCCGAGGTCTACGCCCCCTGTGCGCTGGGCGCGACGATCAACGACGAGAGCATCGAGCGGCTGAAGACCCCGATCATCGCCGGTTCCGCCAACAACCAGCTCGCCGAAGCGCGGCACGGCGACCTGCTGCAGGCGCGCGGCATCCTCTACGCTCCCGACTACGTGATCAACGCCGGCGGCATCATCAACATCAGCCACGAAGGCCCGGGCTACGACAAGGTCGAGGCCTTCGCCCACATCGCCCTGATCCACGACACCCTGGAAGAGATCTTCAAGCGCGCCGAGGCGACGGGCGATTCCACCGCCGACGCCGCCGACCGCATCGCGGAAGAGCGCTTCAAGAAGGTCCACGGCGCGCATTCGGCGGCGGCCTGACCGCCAACCGGCCGGCTCAGCCCATGGGCGGGTTCCCGCCGTCTCAATCCGGGCAGCGGCCCTTCTTGCTTTCGGTTTGGAAGACCGTGGTCGTCCTGCTTCCGGTGGCCGTCCTCGCCTTGGCCATGCTCTCGATCCCGGCGCTCGCTCTCGCCGAGGCCCTGCGGGACGGCGACGCTACCGCTGCGACCTCGAGTCTTGGCGCGCCGATCCTGATGACTGTTCTTGGCCTCTACACGGCTTATGCCGCCTTGCTCCTGGGCCGAGCCTTGATTGCCGGCCGTCCGCTCGTCGAGATCGGTCCGGCGGGGATCGCGGGACCGGGCCTTTTCGGCTGGAAGAGTTTCAAATGGAGCGAGATCGAAGAGGTGGAGATTGACGGCGGTCTGCTGCACAAGTCGATGATCCTGATCCGTGGATTCGATCGCGGTCCCTGGGAGCGCGTGCTCCGCATTGCCACCCTTGGATTGGCCGGCAACCGGATCGGCGCGGTCTTCTTCTTTCTGCGGGATCCGGCCTCCGATGTCGTATCGGCCTTCAACCGCTATTGCCCAGGCCATCTCAGGCTCTGAGCCCCAGGAGAACGTAGCGCCGGGCGGCGCAGATTTTGTGTGAAGCTCGTCGCCAAATCGGTCACAGTGAACATCTGAAGACAGCGGAGAAACGCCGCCGATGGCGCTGATCGACCTCGACCACGTGAACATCCGGACCGCCAATCTGGCGGCGATGACGATGTTCTATCAAGAGGTGCTCGGCCTCGAGATCGGGCCACGGCCCGATTTCCGCTTCGACGGTGCCTGGCTCTATTGCGGCGAGAAGGCGGCCGTCCATCTCGTCGAGGTGCCGGAGACGCCCCAGGGCCGGGCTCCGCGGATCGAGCACTTCGCGTTCAAGGCCAACGGCCTGGAAGATTTTCTTTCGCACCTGAAGAAGCAGGGGATCGGCTACCGCATCTCGATCGTGCCCGGCCCGGAGATCCGCCAGGTCAACATCCACGACCCGGACGGCAACCACATCGAGGTCGCCTTCCCCGCCAGCGAGGAAGCCGACCTCTCCGACTATGCGAGCACGTAGAACAAGCGCTCAGCGTTCAACACTGACCCGTTGTCATCGCCGGACGTGATCCGGCAATCCAGACGTGGGTCGGGTTCATGCATGCTCGGGTCGAGCCCGAGCATGACACATCAGAGACGTTGCGGATCTACTGGTAGCCGAAGCGTTAGCGGCTGTAGAACTCGACCACGAGGTTCGGTTCCATCTGAACCGGATAGGGCACGTCGGCCAGCTTGGGGCCACGCACGTAACGTGCCTTCATGTCCTTGTAGTCGATCTCCAAGTAATCGGGCACCTCCCGCTCGGAGGATTCCAGCGCGTCGAGCACCAGCGGCAGCTCGCGGCTCTTCGCCTTGATCTGCACCTCGTCCTCGTCCTTGACCATGTAGGACGGGATGTTGACCCGCTTGCCGTTCACCAGGATGTGGCCGTGGTTGACGAACTGCCGCGCGGCGAAGACCGTCGGCACGAATTTGGCCCGATAGATCACGGCGTCGAGGCGCCGCTCCAGGATCTCGATAAGGTTCTCGCCGGTGTCGCCGCGGCGGCGCACGGCCTCCTGGTAGTAGCGGCGGAACTGCTTCTCGCCGATGTTGCCGTAATAACCCTTGAGCTTCTGCTTGGCGGCCAGCTGGACGCCGAAGTCGGACGGCTTGCGCCGGCGCTGGCCGTGCTGGCCGGGGCCGTACTCTCGCTTGTTGAAGGGGCTCTTGGGCCGGCCCCAGAGGTTGACCCCGAGGCGGCGGTTGATCTTGTACTTCGAACGAACGCGGTTAGACATGGCGTTCCAGGCTCCTTGTCTTAAGCTTGTTGTCCCGGTAGTCCCTGGCCTTCTAGCCGGGCGGGGCCGAACACCAGTTCCGACCCGCATTCCCAGGAATTCGCAGGCCGGGACTATAGGGCCACCTATGGGGATGTCAAACGCCGAAAGACCGGCGGGCCCTGGATTTCTTGGGGGTGAGATGGAGGATCGCGGTACACGGGCCAAAGGGCTCGCCATCGTCAGCCTGGGCGTCCTGTTGATCACCCCGGACACCCTGCTGGTCCGCCTGGCGGCCATGGAGCCCTGGAGTCTCCTGGTCTGGCGCAGCTTCCTGGTGGCGCTCGGCCTGTTTCTCCTGATCGCCCTGATATGGCGCCGCCGGGCGCCGGCGGCCATCCTGTCGATCGGCCGCACCGGCGGGGTGATCACGCTGTTCTACGCGGCGGTGAACGTACTCTTCGTCCTGGCCCTCGCCAACACCACTGTCGCCAACGTCCTGATCATCGTCTCCGCCGCCCCCTTCTTCGCCGCACTGACCAGCCGGATCTTCCTCGGCGAGGCGATCGCCGGCCATACCTGGATCGCCATCCTGGCTGCCTTGGGCGGCATCGCCATCCTGACCTCGGACAACCTCGGCAGCGGCGCGCTGCTGGGCGACCTTCTGGCTCTGGCCTGCGCCATCATGTTTGGCTGCAAGTTTACCCTGGTGCGCCATGCCCGTGAGATCAACATGATCCCCGCGGCGGCCTTGAGCGGTCTCGTCTCAGGCGGCATCGCCCTTGCGGCCGGGCCCGTCGTCGTTCTGCCCTCGCAGGATCAGCTCGCCGTCCTCGTGATCATGGCCCTGGTGCTGCTGCCGGTCGGCATCGCGCTCATGACCATTGGGCCACGCTACCTGCCGGCCCCCGAGGTCAGCCTGTTGATTCTCCTGGAAGCCGTGCTGGGTCCGATCTGGGTCTGGCTGGTGATCGGCGAGGAACCGAGCCGGGCCGCGCTGCTGGGCGGCGCCATCGTCGTATCAACCCTGGCCGTGCATTCCCTGCTGGTCCTGAAACGGGAGTCCGGGACCCTGACGCAAACGGCAAAGGAAAAGGCATGATCGGCGCGCCTCTCCCTGGCTCCTGTTATGGCGTCCCCTCGTCGAGGCTGCGGGCGATTTCACGAGCCCGGTCGATCGCCAGATCCGCCTTCTTGAGCTTGCGCGTCAGCACGACATGGCCGAGCACAAGGGCGGCGAGCGAGACCGCCGCCAGAGCGGCCCCTGCCCACCAGAGCCAATGCCAGGCGGGTTCGTAGCTGACCACGGCCCAGATCACGGCGAAGCCGAGCGACCAGCGGAGCCCCCAGAAGGTAACCCGCCGGTTCAGGAATCCCTGGGTCTCGGCCCGCAGCGCTTCGACCTGCCCGCGTTCGGTCTCGAGGAGTTCCTCGGTCTCGGCCCGCAGCGCGTCGAGCTGCCCGCGTCCAATCTCGAGGATGTCTTCGCCCTTCGAACCGTCGCTCATGTCGCGCCATCCTCGGCTGTTTCCCTGCGGACCAGGATGAAGAGGCGTGGCTAACGCGAGGTAAAGAAGGCGCGCCGCCCAGCGCTCAGCCTTTGCCGCGCGGACCCGCCCTGAGCGCCGAGACGATGCCGTGGAGGGTTCTCAGGTCCTGGTCCGTGGCGGCCAGGCGCTGGAAGAGGTTGCGCAGGTTACGCACCATGACCGGCCGCTTTTCGGGCGGGGTCAGGAAGCCCGCCGCGTCCAGCTCCGTCTCCAGGCGCTCGAAGAAGGTGATCAGGTCGGCCTTCTCCGCCGGCAGGCCGCGGCCTGTCTCCAGGCGGCTCTCCGGCGTGGCGTCGCCCAGCTTGAACCACTCGTAGCCGACCAGCAGCACGGCCTGGGCGAGGTTCAGCGAAGCGAAGGCGGGGTTGAGCGGCACCACGATCAGGCTGTCGGCCAGAGCCAGATCGTCGTTGACCAGGCCGGACCGCTCGGGACCGAACAGGACGCCCGTCTTGAGAGCCCCGTCGGAGCGCCGCATCTCCTCGGCCGCCCGGGCCGGGGTCACGACGGTCTTGACCATGTCGCGCGGCCGGGCCGTGGTTGCGTAGACCCGGCGCAGATCGGCCACCGCCTCGGCCGTAGTGTCGAACAGCCGGGCGCTCTCCAGAACGTTGTCGGCGCCGGAGGCAGCGGCCTGGGCCTGCTCGCTCGGCCAACCGTCCCGCGGCCTGACCAGCCGGAGCTCTTCGAGGCCGCAGTTCAGCATGGCCCGCGCCACCATGCCGATATTCTCGCCGAGCTGCGGGGCGACCAGGACGATGGCCGGCCCACCGGCGACCGGCGCCCGGCTTCGGTCGGTTCCGGCCATAGTGGTTCAGCGTCTCTCGGCGGTCTTCACTGGACCGACTGTTCGGCGCTCTGCCGGGTGCTCTCCTCGACCAGACGGCCGGCGCGCTCGAGCGTCTCCGGGATGGCCAGGCCGGCCTCCAGGTCGGGGTGATACATCAGAGAGAAGACCGAGCGGCCCAAGGGTGTCAGACGGGGAGCGATCGCGAAGGGATCGACCAGGCCCTGCATCTCGTCACCGAGGGTGACGCCGCCCAGTGCCCAGACCAGGGCGAGGACCAGTGTCGCCTCGATGGCTTCGCTGGGCTCGTCGCGGGCGACGAAGACCCGGCCGATCCACTTCTCCCGGCGCGGCAGGACGAAAGCGAAGGGCCAGCGGCCTTCCTGGAAGCGCGTGAGTACGGTCGGGTTCATGCCCACGCTGCCGGCGAACTGGGCCATCAGCGCCCGCTGCCCGAACAGGATCTCGAAGTTGGCGCCGACCGACTCGCGCGCCGCGTCCGCGCCCGCGACCGCAGCCAGGCGGCGGGTCGTGACGACCTCGATCGGGGAGCCCGTCGCTTCGGCGAACTCCTGGGCGGCGGCCTGGAGGAAGGAGGCGATCTCCTGGCGCTGGTCGCTGTAGACCGCGATACGGATCCCCTGCCCGGCCCGCCAGTTCGCGTCTCCCGGCAGGCCGAAGAAGACCCGATTGGCGCCCAGGTTCAAGAGCCGCGTCAGCGAGGCCATGACGGCCTCGGGCTCGACGCCTTCGCTGAGGCGATAGATCGGCGGCGGCTCTGGCTCCGGCTCCGGCAGCACGCCGAAGGGCAGCGGTGTGTCACCGGGCGTGAGCTGTCCCGGCTCCGCGTCCTCAGGCGCCACATCCAGCGGAGTCCCGACCCCGGCCTCCGGCGTCACCGGCAACGGCTGGGGGGCTTGCTGCGCGGCGGCGCCCTGCGCCAGCGCCGCAGCCAGCAGGGCGATGGGGACCAGCAGCCGGATCTTCATGTCGCGTCCTCCGGAGCCTCTGCGTTCTCCTGCAACAGCTTCCACGTGATGCCGTCGTTCAACGCATTGAAGGAAGCGTCGATGATATTCGCCGACACGCCGACCGTGGTCCAGCGCCGCCCATTGCCGTCGGCGCTCTCGATCATCACGCGGGTGACCGCGCCGGTCCCTGCCTGCGGGGTCAGGATACGGACCTTGTAGTCGACCAGCCTCATATCCTCGAGCTGCGGGTAGGTCGGCATCAGAGCCTTGCGCAGCGCGGTGTCCAGGGCGTTGACCGGGCCGTTGCCGTTGGCCACCTCGAAGCGCGACTCCTGCCCGACCCGGACGTTCACCGTGGCCTCGGATTCGGTCACCAGCTCGCCGCGTGCATTCCAGCGGCGGTCGTCCATGACCCGGAAACGCTCCAGCGCGAAGTAGGCCGGCACGGTGCCCAGGGCGCGGCGGGCCAGAAGCTCGAAGCTGGCTTCCGCGCCGTCGTAGGCGAAACCCTCGAACTCGCGTGCCTTGACCTGCTCGACCAGGCTGGCGACCTTGGGATTCCCCGCCTCGACCGCCAAGCCGATATCGCGAAAGCGCGCCAGGATGTTCGAGCGCCCGGACTGGTCCGACACCACGATATGCCGCCGGTTGCCGACCAGGTCCGGATCGACGTGCTCGTAGGTGCGCGGATCCTTCTCGACCGCCGAGACGTGCAGGCCGCCCTTGTGTGCGAAGGCGCTGTCGCCCACGTAGGGCGCGTTCTTGGCCGGCGCGCGATTCAGGCGTTCGTCCAGCATACGAGAAACCTTAGTCAACTCCCTGAGGGATTCCTGGTCGATTCCCGTGACGAAGTCCGTCTTCAACGCCAGGCTTGGAATCAGGGATATCAGATTCGCGTTACCGCAGCGTTCACCCAATCCGTTTATCGTGCCCTGAACCTGACGCGCCCCCGCCTTGACCGCGGCGAGTGAATTCGCCACCGCATTCTCGGTATCATTGTGGGCGTGGATTCCGACGCGGTCCCCGGGAATCAGGTCCACCACCGCGCCGACGATCCGCTCGACCTCGTCCGGCAGCGTCCCGCCGTTGGTGTCGCAGAGGACGATCCAACGCGCGCCGGCTTCATGCGCCGCCTTCACGCAGTCCAGCGCGTAGCCCGGATTGGCCTTGTAGCCGTCGAAGAAATGCTCCGCGTCGAACATGACCTCGGACTTGCGCCCGCGCGCGTGCTCGACCGACTCGGCGATCATGGCGATGTTCTCCGACCGCTCGATCCCCAGCGCCACGTCGACGTGAAAGTCCCAGGCCTTCCCGACCATGCACACGGCCTCCGCCTTGGCCTGCAACAACGCCGTCAGGCCGGGATCGTTGGCCAGGCTCCGTCCCGGCCGGCGGGTCATGCCGAAGGCGACAAAGCGGGCCTGCCGGAAGCTCGGCGGGGACGTGAAGAAGCTGTCGTCGACCGGGTTGGCGCCGGGCCAACCGCCCTCGATGTAATCGATCCCGACTCCGTCGAGCGCGGTTGCAATGGCGACCTTGTCGGCCACCGAGAAGTCCACGCCTTGGGTCTGAGCTCCGTCGCGCAGGGTCGAGTCGAATAGGTATATCCGCCGGTCGTCGGCCATGGATCTCTTCTGGGCCTGACCGCCCCTCGCCTCGGATCACACCACCGTTCCGAGTTCGGGCGATTCCAGGCGCTTGCTCCTCTGTCCTCAGGCTTATTCTTGGTTCGAACGGACAGACGCGCGCGCCCCGCGCGGCCTGTCCGGGCGGCCGATACTCTCACCACAGGAGCCCTGCCGCGTCAATCTCCGGGGGGTTCCGGCTTCCCGGACCGCTCTCCCAACCAAGGGATTTCTCTCAAATGCACCTATTAGAAATGAGTTAGGTCATTATTGTTATTATCTCGCCTGGCCGTCCGGCGCGCGCCGTTCGTATCACTTGGGTTGAGGGAAATAGATGGCTCAAGCTCAGGAGGTCCCGACGGACGCGTCCGCGGGGCGGCTCAGCCAGGCCGATGTCACGCGCCTGACCGAGGACCCGTCAACCGAGGCGAGGGCCGAGATGGCCGCCAAGCTCGCCGCCGAGTTCGACGGGCAGCAGCTGGGAGCCACCGAGCGCCAGATCGCCGAGGACATCTTCCGCTCCCTGGTCAAGGACGCGGAGGTCCGCGTGCGCCAGGCGCTCTCCGAGCACCTGAAAGCCTCGCCTCAGATCCCGGAAGACGTCGCCCTCGCCCTGGCCAGCGACGTCGACAGCGTCGCCTTGCCGGTCCTGCAGTATTGCGAGGTTCTTACCGACGAGGACTTGATCGGCATCATCCAGGCCGGCAGCCCGGAAAAGCAAACCGCCGTCGCCCAGCGAAGCGCGGTCTCGGCGGGCGTCGCCGACGCTCTGATCGAAACCGGCAACGATGGCGCTGTCGCCGAACTGGTCGGCAACGACGGCGCCAACCTCGATCAAGGGCAGCTCCAAAGGGTCGTCAAGCAGTACACCGAGAGCGCGGCGGTCTCGCAGAACCTGGCAACGCGCGACAACCTTCCGCCGGTCGTCTCCGAACAGCTGGTCAGCGTTATCACACAGCAGATCCAGAGCTTTCTGATGAAGCGGCAGATCGCGCCCACGCCACTGGTCAAGAAGCTGGTCGATGACGCGCGCGGTCAGGCGACCCTCAGCCTGCTGCGCGACGGCTGCGCGACCAACAAGGAACTGGAAGCCCTGATCGACCAGCTCTACGCCAAGGGCCGCCTGACCCCGGAGGTCGCGATCGACGCCCTGTCGGAAGGCGACCTCGCCTTCTTCGAGTTCGCCATGGCGCGGCTCGCCGACATCGGGGTCGAGAATGCCCGCACCCTGATCAATGACCAGGGCCGGCTCGGCATCGAGAACCTGTTCAGAACGGTGCTCCACAAGCCCGAGGCGGCAGCCGAACGGGCGGAGCCCGAGGCCCCGCTCTCGGACCCGCTGTTCGACCTCTCCGCCGTCAAGGAGTCCTGAGGCACCCTCAGGTCCTGCGCCGCCAGGTGGTCCCCTCGGGGCCGTCCTCCAGGAGGATACCCTCGGCCGCCAGGGCGTCGCGGATGCGGTCGGCCTCGGCGAAATCCCGAGCCTTGCGGGCTTGGTTGCGCGCCTCGATCCGCGCCTCGATCGCGCCCGCGTCGGCCTCGGCCCCGCCCTGGAACCAGCGCTCCGGATCTTCCTGCAGCAGCCCGAGTAGGGCCCCGGCGGCGAGCAAGCGCCCCTTGAGGCGGATCCGCTCGTCCGCTTCGCCCGCCCGGTTCAGGGCCGCCGCGGTGTCGTGAAGGCCGGCCAGAGCGGCGGGCGTGTTGAGATCGTCCAGCAGGGCAGCGAGCACGGCCGGCGGCGGTTCCGCGGCCGGCGCCCCTTCGTCCTCCGCCGCGCGCAGGGCCCCGTAGAGCCGGTCGAGTTGCGCGTGGCACTCCTTCAACTTTTCGCGGGTGATGTCGAGCGGCTGGCGATAGTGCGCCGACAAGAGCGCCAGGCGAATCACCTCGCCGCGGAAGCCCTCCTCGAGCAGCTGGCGCACCGTGAAGAAGTTCCCCAGGGACTTCGACATCTTCTCGCCCTCGACCACGACATAGCCGTTGTGCAGCCAGTAGCGCACGAAGCCCTTGCCGTGGGCGCAGACCGATTGCGCCAGCTCGTTCTCATGGTGCGGAAAGATCAGGTCCTGGCCGCCGCCGTGAATGTCGAAGGTCTCGCCCAGGTGCTTGGCGCTCATGGCCGAGCACTCGATGTGCCAGCCGGGCCGGCCGCGGCCCCAGGGGCTGTCCCAGCCCGGCTGCTCCGGCGTCGAAGGCTTCCAAAGCACGAAATCGACCGGATCCCTCTTGTAGGGCGCGACCTCGACACGGGCCCCGGCGATCAGGGACTCCCGGTCGTGCCGCGACAGGCCGCCGTATCCCGGGAAGGAAGGGACGTTGAACAGAACGTGACCGTCGGCCGCGTAGGCGTGCCCCTTTTCGATCAGGGTTTCGATCATCGAGACCATGAGGTCGATCGACTGGGTCGCGCGCGGCTCCACGGTCGGTTCGAGGGCGCCGAGGGCCGCCATGTCCTCGTGGAAGGCCCGGGTGGTCCGCGCCGTGACCTCGGCGATGGTCTCGCCGTTTTCCTTCGCGGCGGTGATGATCTTGTCGTCCACGTCCGTGATGTTCCGGACGTAAGTGACATGCGCCGCGCCGTAGAGATGGCGGAGCAGCCGATAGAGAACGTCGAAGACGACAACGGGCCGCGCGTTGCCGACATGCGGCAGGTCGTAGACCGTGGGCCCGCAGACGTACATGCGCACGCGCTCGTGATCGATCGGGGCGAAGGCTTCCTTGCGCCGGGTCAGCGTGTTGGTGAGTTCGAGGGTCATTGGCTCGGTCCTGGCAGACGCGGTGGATCGGAGGGCCTCGCGAAGCGGGGCCCGCTCAGGTCGTTGTTCCCCTTAGCCGGGACATCGTTCGCGGTGCCAGGACATGGCTTCCTTCTAGGCCGCTTCGACGCAGGTCGTCAACCGCGGGCACGGCGGGAGGGCCGAAGAAGATCTTAAATAAATAATATATTCAGTGATTTAGACTGGGTCACGGCCTGATTAAGATTGAACGCGCCCCGCTTCAGGACGCCCCCGTGAAGGCGTTGGTGATCGGATAGCGCCGATCGCGGCCGAAGGCGCGCGCAGTGATCTTGACGCCGGGCGGGGCCTGGCGGCGCTTGTACTCGGCACGATCCAGCATGCGCCAGACCCGGTTGACCGTGGCGCGGTCATGTCCCCGGGCGACGATCTGCTCGACCGGCATCTCCCCCTCGATCAGGCATGTCAGCATGTCGTCCAGGTCCTCGTAGGGCGGCAGGGAGTCCTGGTCGGTCTGATCCGGCTTGAGCTCGGCCGACGGCGCCTTCGTGATGATCCGCTCCGGGATGACCCGGCCCGCGGGGCCGAGACCGCCGCGCGGAAAGGCCTGGTTGCGCCAGGCGGCAAGGCGATAGACCGTGGTCTTGTAAAGATCCTTGAGCACGTTGTATCCGCCGCACATGTCGCCGTAGAGCGTCGCGTAGCCGACCGACATCTCGGACTTGTTGCCGGTCGAGAGCACCATGTGGCCGAGCTTGTTGGAGATCGCCATGAGCGTCAGGCCGCGCGCCCGGGATTGGATGTTCTCTTCGGTCACGTCGGCTTCACGGCCCTCGAACTGGGGCGCCAGCATGTCGTCGAAGGCTTCCATCGCCGGTCCGATCGCGATCTCGTCCAGGCGCACGTCGAGCAGCCGGGCGGCCTCGGCGGCATCCTCAAGGCTCTCCTGGCTGGTATAGGGCGACGGCATCATTACGCAGCGCACGCGCGCCGGGCCCAGAGCGTCGACCGCGATCGCCGCCGAGATGGCGGAATCGATGCCACCGGAAAGACCAATGATCACACCGGGAAAGCCGTTCTTCTCGACATAGTCTCTGAGTCCCAGCGTCACCGCCCGGTAGATCGGCTCCATAGCGTTCTCCGGCGGCGTCAGCAGGGAATCGGCGCAGGCCCAGATGTCGTCGTCGCCGCGCCGCCATTCGGTCACCGTCAGGGACGGCTCGAAGGAGGGCAGCTGGGCGCGCAGGTTGCATCCGGCGTCGAGCACGAAGGAGGCACCGTCGAACACCAGCTCGTCCTGGCCGCCAACCTGGTTGACGAAAATCATCGGCAGGCCGGTCTCGGTCACCCGCTCGACCGCCAGGTTCATGCGGACTTCGGTCTTGTCGAGCTCGTATGGGCTGCCGTTGATCGAGATCAGGAGCTCCGCGCCGGACTCCTCCAGGCACTCGCAAACGTCGGGCGTCCAGATATCCTCGCAGATCGGCAGGCCCAGGCGGACGCCCCGGAAGTTCACCGGGCCCGGCATGGACCCCGGCTTGAACAGCCGCTTCTCGTCGAACACGCTGTAGTTCGGCAGATCGACCTTGGCGCGAAGCGCCTGGATCTTGCCCCCGTCCAGAACCGCGGCGGCGTTGTAGAGGTGCTTGCGCAGCGCCATGCCCGGCCGCCACCCCTCCTCGCGCCAGGGCACGCCGAGCAGAAGGCCCGGGCCGCCGTCGGCGGTTTCCGCCGCAAGGTCTTCCAGGGTGCGCCACGCGGCGTCCAGAAACTCGGGCTTGAGGACGAGGTCCTCCGGCGGATAGCCGATCAGGGACAACTCCGGCGTGATGACCAGATCGGCGCCGCGCCCGGCCGCCTCGGACCGCGCCGCGCGGATCAGGTCGGCGTTGGCCTCGATCGCTCCCATGGTCGGGTTGATCTGGGCCAGGGCGAGGGTCAGCCGGTCGGTCATAAGGCTTACTTAGCTTCCGGTGTGACCTCCGACAAGGCTGCAATCCCGGGCGCCAAGGGCTGGGTCTCCCCTTCGCTCGGCCAACCGCGCTGCCGCGCCAGGGCGGCCAGCGCCTCGATCCGCTCCCGGCTGAGCGGGTGGGTGCTCAGCAGCTCCGGCGGCTCGCCGCCGCTGCGCCGCGCCTCTTCCTGGAAGACCTTGAAGATCCGCGCGGACTCGCCGACGTGACCGTAGACCGCCGCCATGGCCTCGAGCGCCGCGCTGTCGGCACGGCGCTCCGCCTCACGGCTGAAGCCCATCATCATCAGGGCGTTGGGGCCGGTCACCAGCGATGCCAGGGTATCCGGTGCGGCGCTGAAGAAGACCGCCGACAGCAGCTGGACCACGACCGCCCCGGTCAGCGAGGCGGCCGCGTCGCGGTGGACAACGTGTCCGATCTCGTGCGCCATCACCATGGTCAGGGCGTTCTCGTTGGGCATGCGCTCCAAGAGGCCCCGGAACATGAAAACATGCCCGCCCAGGGAGGCGAAGGCGTTGACCATCTCGTCGTCGACATAGTGGACCTTGACCGTCAGGCCCTCCGGCAGATCCATGTGCCGGCCGACTCGGTCCGCGATCGCCTGAAGCTCGGCGCGCACCGCTGCAGCCTCCGGATCGGCGTCCGCCGCCTCGGCCGAACCGCCGGACACGTCGGCGAAGATCGCGTTGCCGATCGCGACCTCCCAGCTGACCGGGGCGTGGCGGGCGATCACCCCGGCGAACAGAAAGAGCGCCAGACCGAGGCCCGCGACGACGGTGACCAGACCGCCGCTAAGGATCAGAAGATCGGCCAGCGGGCTGTGCCGGCTGACGTTGATCCCCTCGGGGACCGGGACGTTCCTGATCCTCATGGGAGGCTGGGCCTAGGGAACCAGTGCCGTGCCGTAAGCCAGGACCTCGACCGCGCCGATCGACTGCTTCTGGCCCTTGGAGATCGAGCTGGTCTCGAAACGGGTGTTGAAGATGACCCGGCCGCCGATCTCCCGGGCCTGGGCCTGCATGCGCAGCAGCGCTTCGCGGCGGGCGCGGTCGAGCAGGCTCTCGTAGGTGTGGACGCGGCCCCCGAAGATCATGCGCAGGTTGGCGACGAAACGCTTGAAGTAGTCGACCGAAATCACCGCGCTGCCCATCACGAGCTGGGACTTAGAGATCCTGACGTCGTCGGGCACCGTCTTGCCGGCGATGATCACGAGATCACCCATCTCCCGCTCCCGCGCGATGATCGAGCGGTAGTGTCGCCGCTCGGCCCAGCGGCCGGCACCGTAGCCGAGCACCAGCAGCGTCAGGAAGATGACGATTTCAATGTAATTGGCGAGGAACTGCATGGCTCAGGCAACGACGACGGCGCTGCCGTAGGCCAGAATCTCCGAGGCGCCCTGAGCCACGGAGGACGTCGTGAAGCGGACGTTGAGCACGGCGTTGGCGCCCTTGGCCTCGGCTTGCTCGCACATCCGCTCGAAGGCCTCCTTGCGCGCCTCGCTCAGAAGGTCGCTGTAGCCCTTCAGCTCGCCGCCCACGATGTTCTTGAACCCAGCCATCAGGTCCCTGCCGATATGCTTGGCGCGGACCGTGCTGCCCTGGACGATCCCCAGGTGGTCGGTGACCTCCCGGCCGGGGACGCATTCCAAAGTCGAGGTAATCATGACCTGTTCTCCCTGGTGCCGACGCGATGCCGGAATCGATCCGGACGGATCTTGACCCAGGGAGGGAAAAGACTGGTTAACCGGGCTGGCCGGTCTCGAACCTGAGCAGGCTGCAGGCCAGACCGTCGTAGAGCCCGCTCATGGCGTTCAGCCAGGGGTGCAGGCTGTCGTCCGGCGCCAGGAGCGGCGTCGGGCTGCTGCAGCGGGCCCACTGGAAGGCGCTGAACACGATGTAGTCGCCGTAGGCCGGCGCCGCGCCGCTGACGAAGGCCTGGTCCTCCAGGTGCTGGCGCAGCGGCATCAGGACCTTGGCGAGGTTGGCTTCGAAGCTCGGCCGCTCGGCGTCGAACTGCTCGATCGTTCGGCCCAGCCGCTTCTCCCGGGTCTGCTGGAAATAGTCCTGATCCCGCGGGTCGATGTTTGCGTGCAGGTCCTTGATCACCAGGGGAAAGACCGCGGCATTGAGCACGCCGTCGGCCCAGCGGTTGACGAAGCCGGCCAGGGCCCGGCCCTGGGGGCCGCCGAACAGGCTCGGCCGGTCCGGATAGGCGTCCTCGAGGTAACGGGCGATCGTCCAGGAATCCGACACCACCTGGTCCCCGTCGACCAGCACCGGAACGAAGCCCTGGCCGCTGAACGCGATGATATCCTTGTCGGTGAAGAGCACCGGCACGTTCTCGTCGGGTTTCAGACCCTTGTGCGCCAGGGCGAACTTGATGCGCCAGGAAAACGGACTGGGCCGGTGGTCGTCCTGCTTGCCGACCCGTTCGTAAAGCTTGAACGCCATGGTCACCCCTTCCTGTCCTGCAAGAGCCACAGGCAAACAGAGGCCGCGGTCTTTCTCAAGACCCAGATGGCCCGCATTCAATGGCTCACGAGAATTTCAGGGGCTCGACTACTTCCGGAGCAGGAACTCGCGGCCGACCTTCACCCGCGCCTCGCCGTTGTACTCGATAATGTCGGCCGTGGCATAGGTCTCCGACCAGCGATCCGGCAGGTAGGAGCCGGTGCCGACAACGTCGATCGGCGCGTTGGCCTCGGCCATGAGCTTGCATTTGGCGGGATTAAAGCCCGAGGAGGCGACGATCTTGACCTGATCGAAGCCCTCCCGGTCGAGCGCTTCGCGCATATGCCAGATCGCCGCGGCCGATACGCCCGGCCCGACCAGATAGCGCAGTTCTGATTCGTTTCGGTAGCCGCGGACGGCGTGCGGCACGTGGCGCTCCAGCACCGCATAGGAAGCTGCGGGGTCGAGGCCCTCGAGGAAGCGGCCGCCCGGCGTGTCGATGCGCACCGAGAGCTGGCCGCGGGTCGCGCGCCCGGGAAAGCGGCGGCAGACCGTGAGCGCGTCGGTCACTTCGCGGGCGAAGTAGTCGACCAGCACCGTCATGGGCTCGTCGGGAAAGCTCTGGTCGAACATCTCGGCGGCCCGCAGGGTAGAGCCGGCATAGCCGACGAAGGCGTGCGGCATGGTCCCCTTGCCGCCCTCGGCGCCGAAGAAATGCGCCGTGGCGTCGGTCGCGTTGCCGACGAAACCGACCGCGCCCACCTTGCG